>PLEB01000440.1 GCA_003136915.1 Chitinophagaceae bacterium | reverse complement strand
ATACCGGCCATGGAAAGAATCCCTATAATAATAAATAAACTGGTCAGTAGTCCGCTTAAGAAACTAAGCGTCATACTTTTTTTTGAAAGTATCAGGTAAACCAGAATGGAGAAAATACCAAAAAAAGCAAAAATATTAAACATGAAGGCCAAGCCTCCCAAAGCGCCACTGATAAAAAATGATTTGTTCCGGTATCCTGAAACAGAATAGTACACGGCCATAATAATGAAGGCAACACAGTATGACTCTGTAAATGAAACATATTTTCCACCGGTGCTGTGCCATACAAGGGAAAATCCGTAAATAGTAAGGGCAATTAAAGCTGCTTGCTGCGTGGATAAATGCCGCGCCATCTTGTAGACGTAATACAGACCGAGCGATTGGAATCCAATACCCAGCAAACGCGGGAACCAATAGTTGACCCCAAACAATTTATCTGAAAAACCGTATATCGCAAAGATCAGCGGAGATTTATTGTCAACCCCTCCTGAATAGGGAACCAGGCCCTGCCGAAACCAGTTCCTTCCAATATACTGCCACATAGCTTCATCAAACCCCAGGGTATGCTCATAGGTGAAAAAGCCGGCAATCAACTGAAGTGCAACAATAAATAAAAAAATGGGCATAAGGCCTGATTGGCGAAGGTTATGCGTTGATGGTAAGGAGGTGCCGGGGGATGAGGATTTAATATTGATAAATGTTGAATTGAACATGATGTATGATCCTTCAAATGGCCAGATTCTTTCCCGGCGGCAGATTTAAATAACAAACACACTTGATACAGGTATCGTTGGTGTCTGTGTTCAGGTTCTTCCTGAAGTTAATGGAATCAGGACTATTCAAAATGGCCGCAAGTGAATTTTCATGAATATTTCACAGCGCCTTATGAAAAAAACATGACCTCACTGTACCGTCAGCTTCAACTACGGTTGACACCCAGGGAGCATTGCATTTCTTGTACGGGAAAGGATTTAATCCATAGAATGCGGCGTAGTAAGTATATATTTTTTCCAGTTTCGCCGGGGATTCTGCAATAAAACCGTTCCTAAAAGATGCTTCAAATTCCCTGAAAAGGGATTTTATAACCAGGTTCAACTCTGGCAGATCCTCCTTGCTGAGAAGAATTTCGTGTTGCCTTGACTGATCCCAGCCCTGTTCGCGATTGAAAGCCTGACTGGTTACATCTGCAGGTAAAAAACTAATTTGATTCAGCCCGAGCTCCTGGGCGCTTTTAATGATCTCAGGCCATTGCCTGAAATTTAACCGGTGAATAACGGTTCGTCCCGTTATTTTATATTGAGGATTCTCAGACCGTACCCGGTCGATACCTTCCTTTAATTTTCGGTATGCTCCGGGCACATTCCGGATCTGATCGTGCACGGTTTCATCACCGTCAAGCGAAACGATGATATTATCTACCCATTCCAGCAGTGCTGCCGCATGCTTCTTCAGGAGGATGCCGGTTGAAAGCAGGGTGACTTTTATTTTTTCATTTCTTAACAACCTGCATAAGGCAAAGAAATTTGGATTCAGCAACGCTTCGCCGCCAGACATGACCACTTCCCGGGTTTCAAGTTTCTTGAGTGCGCCTAAAAGTTCTTCTACATTTGCTTCAGTAAGTTGTTTCGGATTATTATTTCCTTTCCATATATCGCACATTACGCATCTGCAGTTGCAGGCACTGTGGGGCATCAGGATCACAATCGGCAGGCTGGTAATCCTGTTTGTCTGGAGCGTGCGGTATCGCTGAATAGTATGGTAGATGGATTGCGTAAACATGGTAGGTTGCTCATTTTTTGAGACAGATCCAATAGAAGCAATCTTTGGTTCCCCAAAGTTTATTAAGTATGGAATTGGGATTCTGTAAAATCTTGTGAGGGAATTCCTGAAGGCAATTTATATCATGGTGAAAATAGTATTCCGTCATTTCCGGAAAACCCAGGGAATCATAGTATTCGAAAGACCTTGCTTTTGCTGCTTCAATATCCCGGGTATCATACAATGGCGAGTCGATCAGGTGAATTTCTCCGCCGGGTTTCAAATGTTCCAGACAGTTGCTTATTGTTTCAGATAAACATGGGAAATATTGTATAGAGGCAGCAAAAACAATCACATCAAATAGCCGGTCCTGCAGAATCCCGGATGCTATATCCCCGTAAATAAAGCTTAAGTGTGCATTGTCATTGAACACCCTCGCTGCCTGTTGAAGTTCCGTGAAGTTGATGTCGAGACCAATCACTTCAGTATGTGGAATCTCTGAAAGGCAGTGAGCCAGCCAGCCATTTCCGCATCCTGCTTCCAGGATAAGTAATCGTTTTTTTTTCTCGGTCAGATAATGGATCAGTCGCTGGCTGGATTTTTTGCGGATAACCCACTCGTTGAAATGCGTGTGATCCGTCGAGATATCAGGAAGATATGCAACCTCATCGTCTGAATACAACCTGTTTTCCATGCACCGGATAGTAATATATTTTTTTTCAAATAATGAATTGCCCGGATTTTCATTTCCAGCAAAGCGTATATTTTTTAAAATGGATGAGTCGGGCAGATTCATAACCGGTTTTTAAAATCCCTGGGTTTCCGGTTGACGGTATTTCCAGAGTTTATGCAATAGTTTGATCTCATAGGGATATCGATAGAAATTGGCCTTGTAACGCAATCCCGATACCCATCGTACTACTTTCCGCTTCATGGCGCCCAACCTGATATCCGAAACGGTGGGATAATAGCCGTTCAGCACGGTTTCAAAATTCCGGATCTTGTCGATCATCTCAGGAGTCAGCCAGGGAGTAAGCGGGTTCTTGCGCATATCGAAATTTTCCCACTGCGGACTTACCCAGTCTTCCAGTTTTTGAGGGAAGGCAAAGCCTTTCGAGAGCACCTCGGTATACAATTCGGTACCTTCTGTGGGAACGGGACTGTATGTATACAGGATGATCTCCGTATGGGGATTGATCCCCTTGATTTTTTTAATGAATTCGATATCGAAGTCAATATGTTCCATCACCTCAGCCTCCGTCGGAGCTGGTGTGCCCAGTACAAAGGAATATTCGGGAATGATATCGAATTTTCTCATTCGCTCGGCAAAACGCGCGATCTGATCCCCGGTCTGCGTGCCTCCTTTGTCAAGTTGCTTCAGCACTTTGTCATTGCCACTCTCAGCGCCGAAAAAAATGATCTTGCAGCCGGCTTCTCTCATCAGGGCCAGCGACCTGTCCTTGAAACGGTCCATCGTATCGATGCGTGCCATTCCCCACCAACTCATCTTCTCCGGCATGATAAGTTGGGAAAATTCAACGGTTCGTTTCTCGGATACGAAAAAATTATTATCGTGGAACTCGATGGCATCTGCTCCCCACCGGTCTTTGATATATTTTATATCCTGATAGGTATGGAGCGCCGATTTGGCTTTCCACCTGGCTTCATAGGTTGGGACTACGGCGCAGAATGAACAGGTAAAAGGACAGCCGATGCTGGAATGATATGCGAGGGTCCTTTCGCCCAGGTAAGTCTTGCCGAGGTATCTTTCAATGGGGTAAATGCTATTCAGCTTATCATATGGAAGGGGTGGTAAAGTGTCCTGTTCTATGAGGTCATCTTTCGGCGTCTTTAACAGCTTATCTCCCGACCGGTAGATCAGGTTTCTGATCAGTTCATAGGGCTTGTTATTTTCGAGAGCATCCACCAGGCGTGGGAAGGCATAGTCGCCGGGGCCGTTGATAACAAAGTCTACATAGCCAGATTGCAGGATCACTTTGAACTGATTCGTGGGAAAGTATCCTCCCCAGATCATCGTCGTTCCGGGAAAATCCTCCTTGATTTGCTTCGCAAAGGGAATGGCCTGTTTTGCCTGCGGACCGGGCATCACAGTGAATCCGATATATCGATATTCCCCGGTACTCAGGTAGGACGCAATTTTTTTATACGGATCAGATTCGCGGTTGCCATCCACGATAACCCAATCATAAATTCCTTCTATAGACGCAGCAATGTTTAATATAGAATTGGGTATGCGGTATTTGGAGGCAGCGCTTCGCGGGTTGAACAAAAGAACCTTAGCCATGTTTATTTGAAACAATGATTACTTTTATGTTTCTGCTTTCTATAATAAACGTTTTAATTATAACAAAGGATGCCTCTGTTCGAGCGACTAAGACAGGCTTATTTCCCCCAGCGCAAAAAGGAAACAGCTCCTCCGGAAGCTTACGATCAATGGTCCGAAGCCTATGACAGCCAGCCAGATAACCTGATGCTGGCGCTGGATGAACAAGTGACCTCAGCGTTATTGGAGGGAATCAGCCTGCAATCAAAAACCATTGCGGACATTGGCTGTGGAACCGGGCGCCATTGGGAGAAGATCAGGAGTGGAAATCCGGATAAAATTATCGGATTCGATGTTTCGGCAGGGATGCTGGCCATCTTAAAACAAAAGTATCCTGAAGCAGAGACCTATCTGGTAAATGACATTCATTTGCCTGTACTGGAAAATGAATCCTGTGATCTTGTAATCTCTACGTTAACGCTAGCACATATACAGGATCTTGAAGGCGCTTTAAAGGAATGGAATCGCATTCTCAAGCCGGGGGCCAGCATGATGATTACAGATTATCACCCGGCCGCCCTGGCCCGGGGAGCTCAGCGTACATTCAGGGTAAATGAGCAGACGATAGCCATCCGGAACTATGTTCATTCCATCGGTAAACTAAAGGAACTTGCCGGGCAACTTCAACTTCGAAACCAGCGTTTTATAGAAAGGAAAATTGATGAAGAGGTGAGGCACTATTATGAAAAACAGCATGCGGTATCTATCTATGAAAAATTTTACGGAACTCCCATTATTTATGGCATTCATTTAATGAAAGCCGATGCTGTTACATAATGTTAACATTATCGGCACCCACGGATTATCAGATATCCGGATAGGGCATGAGAAAATTCAGGAAGTTTTTTCTGCTGTCGCCAAAAAAAATCAACAAGAGGAACTGTCTTTATCATTCGGAGAGTCGATTGCCTTTCCCGGCCTTATCAATTCCCATGATCACCTGGACTTTAATTTGTTTCCGCAATTAGGGAATAAAATTTACAATAGTTATACGGAATGGGGTAAGGACATTCACCGCGCTAACAAAGAAGAAATTTCCATGGTACTGAAAATACCATTGTCACTCCGTGTGCAATGGGGTGTTTATAAAAATCTTTTGAACGGGATTACCACCGTAGTTAATCATGGAATGGCCTTGCAGGTGGAGGATGAATTAATAACCGTATCCCAGCAGTACCGGTCCCTTCATTCACCAGCCTTCGAAAAAAACTGGCGATGGAAAATCAATATTCCCTTTTCCAGGCGCCATCCTTATGTAATTCACCTGGGCGAAGGAACAGACTATGCTTCCAGCCGGGAAATTGACCAAATCATTAAATGGAACCTCCACAAAAGAAAAATAATAGCGGTTCATGGTGTCGCGATGAATGAAAAACAAGCGCCTGCATTCCATGCACTGATATGGTGCCCTGCGTCTAATTATTTTTTGCTGAATAAAACTGCTCCCATCAATTTCCTGAGCGGGAAAACCCGCGTGATGTTGGGAACAGATTCAACCTTAACTGCAAGCTGGAACCTTTGGGATCATCTGCGGTTGGCCCGGAAGGGAAAAATGGTTTCCGATAATGGATTGCTGGATATGCTCACTGGCATACCGGCAAACACCTGGTGTTTTGAAAATTGTGGCAATATTGCAGCCGGGCGGGAGGCTGACATTGTTATCGCGGCCGCAAATACGGATAAGAGTGGCATGGATAATTTCTATGCTTTGAATCCCGGGGATTTATTACTCATTCTTCACAAAGGAAATATCAGGATGTTTGATGAGCGCCTGGCTGATCAATTGAGGGCAGCAAATTTTCCGATAAAGGAATTCAGTAAAATTTCCCTCTATGGAAAAACGAAATATGTTAAAGGAGATTTGCCAGGATTGATGGAGCGCATCCGGAATTACTATCCGGCTGTCGACTTCCCGATTTCTGCCGCATGAAATGTGGCGCAAACTAAAACCCGGATATTCAGATGGATATTTTAGCTGTCAGATGGAAGAAAGCCTTTGCCCCGAAAAGGATTCTCGCTATCCGGTTACAAGCCATGGGCGACCTCGTTATTACCCTTCCTTATTTACAGCAACTGCGAAATACGCTACCACCCGACACGGTCCTGGATCTGCTTACGCGGGAGGAAGTGGATGAGATCCCTAAGCATATCCATTTATTTAACCGCGTCTATTCCATTCGCGGGGGCCGAAATGTCAGGAAACAATTTCTGTATACCAGCTGGATGATCCCGCGGCTTTTCATAAAACGATATGATGTGGTAATAGATCTGCAGGATAATATCATCAGCCGCCTGGTGAGTAAAAGTCTGATGCCAAAAGCATGGTCTTTATTTGATCGACTATCACCAGTTGCCGCGGGAGAACGTACCCGAATGACGATTGAAGCCATCGGGTTGGGAAAATGTTTTCCCTTCACTCATTTCTCACTGACGAATAAGGAGGAAGCCATTCAATTGCTTCGGAGCAATGGATGGAAAGAAAATCGTCAGCTGGTGATACTTAATCCTGCAGGTGCGTTTGAAAGCCGTAACTGGCCTCTCGAAAATTATGTGAAGTTTGCGGAATTGTGGCTTGTAAATTTTCCTGATACACAATTCCTCCTTTTAGGCACAGATTTCATCGCATCCAAATCCGCTTACCTGGCAAAACAATTGGGAAACCGAATGATCAATCTCGTGAATAAAACAACGCCTGCACAGGCATTTGCCATTGTGCAGGAAGTAAAATTTGTTTTATCTGAAGATTCCGGCCTCATGCATATGGCCTGGGTTTCAGGTATACCTACGATGGCGCTGTTTGGTTCAACGCAAAGTGAAAAAGCGAGACCCCTGGGTGAGACTTCCCGGTTTGTTGATTCTAATGATCTGGAATGCGGGAGCTGTATGCAAGTGGTTTGCAGATATGGCGACACCCATTGCCTGACCAGGTACACCGCAGAAATGATTTTTGAAAAATCGATTCCCCTGCTTCAATTAAAGCAATCTTCAGGATCCGCTGAAATCAAATAATTTCATTACCTGTTTTGCGCTATCATCCATCGAATAAACCAGGATTCGGCCGTAATCTGCTTCTGGATTCTGAATTATTTTATTCACAACCATCACCATTTCCTCTTCATTGTCCACAACATGCCAATGGGCAATCCGGCTTTCCGTAGGATCACAAAAGCTGGTTACATGAGCACCGGAGTAAAGGGCTTCCAGGCAAACGGTGCTGAATCCTTCATATGAGGAAGGGTGGAGCAGTACTTTACTACGGGCCATCCATTCCAGGATTTCACCGTGTGGTTTTTCTCCCAACAAAGAAATATTTTTCTGAAGGTTATTATCCAGGATCATTTTCCTCAGATGTTCTTCCTCCGGTCCTTTTCCGCAAATGATACAGGAAACCTCCGGAATGGAATTGCTTAATTTTTTGATCACGCGAATAAGCACTTCATATTGCTTTAAGGGTATTAAGGAACCCACGGCGAGGACATCAATATCTCGTTTTTTGACCCGGTGCGGATACGATGAAATATCTATGCCGTTAGGGACTATATGTCCGGGTTTTATGCGGTGGTTTTTGTAGAACTCTTTTGAAAGAAAGCCAGACATAGCCATCAGGTTTTCCCCCTGCGGCTTTATCCACGGAATGAAACGGTTATTTTTCCGGGCATCCTGTCCGAGGATCCAGCTATAATGTTTAATTAGATATTTTTTTCCAAAACGTGTACCGATCAGCGCGCATTCCGTGCACCAGAAACTGAGCAGGCCGATAACATCGTATTCTTTTTTTAATTTTTTCAGGGTTTGCCATGCCCGGAACCATGTCCATAGCCTTTTTATTTTTCCTTTTTCCCTCCCATGGAGAGGGATTACCAGGTTATTGTTCCAAGCATATGAATTGGAGATGAACGGATATTGGAATGAAAGAATGACGATGTTTAAGGATTCAAACCGGTGATTGAGTGCACGGACGAATACTTGTTGGGCCGGCAGACAGGTAGTATCCCCTTCATTTTCAGGAAAACCGGGGCTTAGAATAACCAGGGTTTTACCTGCGTTGTTCATTTATTATTTTTATGTTTTTTTCCGGTTTTCCCTTCAGATTCCGGATCCATTTGTGTGGGAAATAACTGGCGATCAGCATGAAATAATTTTCCAACCGGTATGGATTGAAATAAATGGCCTTTGTAGCGTGCCACCTGGCCTTTGCAGGCTTGTAGTTGTCAGCAAGGAATTTTTTGCAGCATAAAGCATGGTAGGAACCCTCCTTTGTCTTTCTTCCTTCCTGTTTTGTAATTATTCTGCGTAAGGTATTGGCTTCCTTTTCTGTAATTGTCCCTTTTCGTATAATCTTCATCTTTAGTTTTCTGAAAACTTCCCCTTTCCATTTTTCATCAATGGTAAGGGAATCCGGATTGAATCTCACTTTAATCAGGGCCTCCGGAAGATTACAGCATTTTCCTGATTTGACCAGGTTTACCCACAGGAAATAATCTTCGAAATGATGTGCAAAATGAGAATAACCGCCGGCACTCAATACAGCTTCCTTCCGGTACATCACGCTGGAGTGAATAAAAGGACAGTAATGATATAAGCGGTGCAGGATCTGTTCATAAGAATAGCTTATGCTCCGGAAGTCAAACAGATGTTCGCCGTTTTCCTGAATGTATTCTGCATCAGTTCCCGCGAGTACATAGTCGGGATGATCATTCAGAAAGCCAATTTGTTTTTCCAGACGCCGGGGAAGACAAATATCATCCGCATCAAAACGGGCGACATAACTCCCTTTTGCTTCATGAAGCCCCGTATTCAATGCATAAGAAATACCTTTTCTTTCCTCTTTGATCAACCGGATGCGTTGGTCGTTGAAAGTACGAATGATGTTTACTGTATTGTCGGAAGATCCATCATCCACGATCAACAGTTCAAAGGTTGTATATGTTTGGTTCAATACCGACCGAATGGCTTCGCCGATATATTTTTCCGCATTATAAACTGGCATCAGAACGGTTACTAGGCACATATTACATTCCCTGTTTTAACGCTGTTGCAAATATACTTTCTCCTTTGAATTTCATATCCAGCAACATCAGCAATTCAAAAAATACGACCACGGACAATTGTTCAAACCAATATCCGGTAAAAAATGCACCTGTCATGATTATAAGAAGTGGGACGCTATAGGAGGTTTTCCTATTGTAAACGGTAAACCATCCAAGATAGAAAACCAGCAGGCAGATCACGCCTGCAACGCCGTATTCTCCCAGCAACTGATTAAATTCTGAATCGGGTGTATGAATGATGGAATGTACATCTTTATGCTGCGCGAAATAAAATAAATAAAGCTGAAGGTGATTATTCTGAAAGTCAGGATCGATATAGGCATACTTTTCAGGATACTTAACGGCAATATTTAATGCGGTTGCCCTGAATGCCAGTTTAGAAGAGAAATTTCCCATGCCATCGCCCGTGAGTATCCGGGAAGGATTATTTTTCAGGAACCGGATGGTTTCCTCCATGGCAATGACCTTGCCCGGAAGCCTGGTAGTCCGCATTTTTTTTAAGTAAGTGGCAGTATCCGTATAATGGGTATTTCCGAAATTGATCATTTTCCTTTGAAACGGAGTCGTATCCATAAGACTCTGGTATTCCTTTCCATTTATATTCGGCACGGGAATCAGGGGCTTCGCCCAGGCATTCATTGCAGCTCCTTTTAGTTGATTTGATGCCCAGGTTTGTGTTACACTATCCAGATAATTGACCGCAAAACGAACCCGTCTTGTTTCCGGCGCAGCTGTATCCGTTGCATTGATTACAGTTTTTGAATTGTCCACGTGCTCTTCAAGGTTAAACATTTTATTCGCAGCAGTCAGCACATACTGATTATTCTGAGGTGAAACCATGACCAGGAAAAGTGCAATAAATGCCAGGCAAAGCACAATAGTACTTTTCTGATCCCGGTCACTTTTAAAAACAAATGAAAAAATCAGGGCTATGATCAATATGAAATCCGTCAGGTTGCTGGCCGTAAGGATCAGGGCGATCATGCAGCATAAAGTAAGTGTGATCTTCTTATTGCTTAGGAAAAATACCACGCCAAATGCATTGATCAGAGCATTTGTCGTGGACGTGTCAAAAGAAAGCCCCTTGATATAGTCTCCGGTGCTGATAAAATATTTTTGAAACAGGCCCTGGTACCTGTATGGATTCAATGCGCCGGTTTCTATTACAATGGCGAGGAAATTGGAAAGGGATATGATCATATTGAATATGAAGAACAACAGTACGGTATTGCCTAATGCAACTACGGATGAACGTTCCACGGAAAGTTTTAACTGGTGGATAGCCAGTAAGCAAAAGATCCAGAAGAACAAACCGTTTAGCAGCACGAGCCCATAGGACAAATTTGAATAAAGGCCATACAATAGCCAGTCCAGGACTGCTATCCCCATAACCATGATATAAAACAGGGGCAGTCTGGATTTTTTCCACCTTAACCCAAATTTAAAATTGAACCGAAAGCTGTAGATGAAAAGAAGTGCAAGGATCTTGATCCAGAGCTTAACGTCAAGCAGAAGAGAAAGAAAGATGAATAATTTCCAGTCGACCTGCTGATGCAGATTTTCAGTAATTGCAAAGCGGAATTTCTCATATAAGCGGGGCGACTTCATGCCTGGTTAGATTTTTTTTGCCGGACTGCTGAATTCAGGCCCACACCATTCTTTTAAGTCTGAATAGATCAGTAAAACGGATTTGGCGGCTAAGGACTAAGATAAACAGGTATATGGATACAGATATTAAAACCTGCATCCAAAGGATGCCACTGGCGAAGGATGCCAGGAATCCGCTAGCCAACGCGGTTCCGATCCCAAGGAATAAATAATAATGAATTCTGCCTGCATTTTCTAATTGCGTTTTACTGAGAAAGTGGATTGTTTGCACGCCTATGGCAATAAAATAGGCAAAGGCGGCGCCCTCGGCATGAAAGAAGGGAATGAGGATCAGGTCCCCACCGCAGGTGATTAGAAAAGTGACTGCGAAAACTGAAAGAATCAATTTCATCTGATTCCGGGCAAAATTTATAGACCAGAGCACATTGTTGACATATAAGAATGGCACGCATGCTGATAGAATAAGGATTGTATGTTGATTGACGCTTCCGTATTTATTATTGGTGATGCTGTCGACGAATGGCGACCAGATAATATTTAAAACAAGGGAACCGAGGCAGGCAAGTATCACTTCGAATCTGACCAGCGTGATCAGGTAATTGTTTTTATTATCCAAAGCTTCTCCCGAATCCTGATGGAACCATCTGGTTATCCGGGGCAGCAAAAGCGGCGCAATGATAAACAGGGGTAATGTGGAAATCTCAAATGCTTTATAAGCAAAGCTATATTCAGCCAGGATGGAAGTTGTCGAGATGAGCCCGAGCAGGACCCAGTCGAACCTGGCAATTCCGGCATTACAGATAATGACCCCAAGTTGAGGCAGGGATTCTCTGACCAGTCCCTTGTATTGTTTCAGG
>PLEB01000113.1 GCA_003136915.1 Chitinophagaceae bacterium | reverse complement strand
CTTCTGGAGCGCCGTATAAAGGCAGGTTCAGCAGCGGAGAATCGAAAGAGCCAGAAGGTTATACAATTCCTTGCTTCGATTTCTTTTGTCTCGATATTCATCCTTTCTTCAATTGATCATCGTTTGGCATGGTCTCAGGTTCCCGTTTACATGGTGCTTGTAGGAGACATATTTGTTGTCCTCGGTCTGCTCTTCGTCTTTTTCGTATTCAGGGAAAACTCTTTTGCATCGGCGACGATTGAAATTGGAGCTCAGCAGACACTCGTATCAACGGGCCCTTATTCACTTATACGTCATCCGATGTATTTAGGAGCCTTTATCATGCTTTTGGGTTTGCCTGCCGCCCTTGGTTCTGCGTGGGGATTGCTAGCTGTTATCCCGATTATGCTTGTAATCGTGTGGAGGCTTATTGACGAGGAAAGATTCCTGATAAAGAACCTTCCAGGCTATGGCGCATATCAGGAAAAAGTAAAATATCGTCTGCTGCCTTTTGTTTGGTGACAGATTATTTTTTCGCTTGAAATAAGGTCCATGGATATGCTTTCATGTCGCGCAAAAAAGGCGACTGCCAGTTATATTGGGGATGAGCCGTCAGAAATGGTATTACGAGAAAATCATTTCCGTCCGGATTTCCCATATGCGCCCAGAATTGTAGGTCTTTTGCGAGATCTGTTGTAGTCACTTTTCCCTGTACGGTGCCACCAGGGTAAAAAGGGGCCCATTCCCACTCGGGGCATCCCTTAGGATCCGTATCCACACGACCCGAAATCACGCAACGGCTCATTGCATTCGTTTTCAACAGATCGTCATAAGTATCTCCTTCCATCAGTTTTCCGTTAGATGCATCTATTTTGCCTTTGTATAAATCGGTAAGTTCTTCCCAGCGGCGCTTACGGGAATTTGGGGAGTTGGTGGAATCGTTGGGATTGAAAGTAGTTTCTTCACGAATGAGTTTTTCGTCGCTGGCATAATTGGATCCAACATAAATGCCATCCTTTGTCCGCCAGACCCTATGATTCTTAAGTCCCAGTTCAAGTCGGGCAATTTCATTTGTTTTAATATCTCCGACGAGCCAGTCATTGGCATAACCTCCGTTATCGCCCACAGTCATGATCCTTACAAAATCATCAATGCTGTTAGCATATTGTTCTGCTTTTCTTGCCCTGACAAATTCCGGAATGCCCTGTACATCAAATCCTTTAAACTGGGTTATGGTAGTTTCCGTAATCAGGATTCCCCCGGTATTCATCGCGAAATCGTCACCACTGTGGATGAAACCCGGATATATATCCATGAAAATCCGGTTGCCTTTGGTTGGAACTATATCGGCAATCACGTTCCATCTTTCTCCATGGAGATAATCCGACCAGTTATTATGGCCAATGACTATTTTTCCATCGCTCGTATAAGTTCCTGTTGCTGCAAACGCGCTGCAATTTCCGGGTGCTTTATTATTGCTACTTCCTGGCTTTATTTTTTCATCCAGCCAGGGAACATAATAACTTCCAAGTTCAATACTTCCATTAAGCGCAATGATATCATAGATATCATATTTTTTCCCTTTTGCCCGGAGCCCGTCGGCAATTCCCTGCATTTCCTGACGATATTCCAGGTCTATTTTTGACCAGAACATGTTTTTAGAAGCATCGCGGAAAAAATTCCAGTCCCTGCCGGTTTTCTTTTTCATTATCATCTTCTCCATGCGGATGGCTTCGTCAATTTCAGATGAAAGGAGGAATCCATGCTGATAACCGATCTCTGAAGGCTTGCCTTCGAGATGAATACAGATCCATCCGGCGCTGTCCCGGCGTGAGGCATGAATTAAACGGGGATCATCTTTTGCGAAAGCAAAGGAAAAAAGGCTAAACAGAAAGCAGCCTAAAAGCAGTTTTTTCATTTTCGGGTTTTGTAAAAGAAAGTTAGCCCTTTTCCCTGATACATGAGCCTATGGGATGGATATGAAACTGCAGATAAAACCTTTCGGGGGCTTATAACGAATTGTCTGTGGTAAAATAGGAGACAGCCGCGGGGAGGAAATCAGCTCCAATCTTCCAGCGAATAGTCTTTTAGGATTAATTCTTTGAGTTCAAGAATCCGGAAGTCAAGGCCCCTGTCAGCATTCGTTAAACCCTGGGCAATGTATTTCAGCAGCTGCAGGCAGCAGATGATGCCAACAGTAAATGCGAAGGCGCGTACATAAAGAATATTGATCTTAGTCAGCGTAGCAATATTGGAACTCAGAAACGCGATCAATGCTGAAAGGGCAAGGACGATAATAGCAAGGCGTTTTTTTCTTTTTAGTTTGGCCGTGCCTGAAATAAATGCTTCATTGAGCGTGTTGTATTGTTTCAATATGGTTTGACCAAGCCATTCCAGCTGCATTTTGTTTTTATGAATAATAGAAAGTGGATTTCCATCATCTTCTTTAAGTTGCAACATGGAGGCCACCCGATCGGGCAGAAAAAGCTGATAAACTCCTCCCTCAGGCAAAGACCTTATGTCTATTGAGTCCGGCATCTATGCAAAGTTGGGGAAAATAAATCATTCTTCAATCCATCGGTCTCCGCTATCCTGCACAGAGACCAATTTCTTAAGTTAAACTTTATTAAAAATACTGAAATATTTTGCCCAGGGACCAATTTCCTGTCCGTACTGCTTAGCCATTACCCTGGCAACCTGGCACAGATGAGCAAGATCATGCACTACCCAGGTTGCGAGCAGTTGTTGCAAGGTTACTTCGCCGAACTCAGGATGAATACCTTTACTTTTCAGCATTTCGGGGGTTACAGTAAGGGATCTCAATATTTTCAGATTTTCGGTCCTGAGCGATTTAAATTCTATAAAAAGCTCCTCCAAAGATTTACCTCTGCTTTCATCAAATTGTGCGAACCGGTCAAATTGAAGGAATCTCTTATCCCCATCATCGAGAATAATTTTCATTCTCGGGATCCAATCCGTTTTCTCACCGTGAATAAGATGCCCCATTACATCATAAGGGGACCATGTATTTTCTCCTTCATTATTTGAAATCCATTTCTCATTCAGGCCATTTAATAGTGTTTCGTATACCAGGGGCATCCTTTCGAGAATTTCTAAAGACTCATCCATATTGAATAGCATGGAAAATATTTTTAAGCTTTAAACAAATTTAAATCCATTCGGGAGTCCAAACGCAAACAGACTATATTCAATTACGAATCAATCACTTATTCAAAATACTACGGAATAATCTGTATATCAGGGTTATCGGCTACAAAATGCTGGGTAAGCCGTTAAATTTTAGGGATCCATGCAACATGTTGCGACGGCCTGCGTCTTATTTGCAGTACACTGATTTATCGTGCCGGCACCGCATGACACATTTCATTATTTAACAAATGAATTATCACTACGGAAAGATCCAGCTGAACCAGGCCATTATAGCAATTCAAACAGGGAATTTAAGGAAAGGAGAGAACCTATTGGCCGAAGCTGAAGGGAAACTAAAAGCATGGAATACACTTCAGTCTGATCTTGCACTGGCTTACCTCTTATTGCATGAAAATTCAAAAGCAGTGACTATTATCCGGGATGCCTTATACCAGGATCCGGAATGGAAGGAGCATTTGCCTTCATTTTACGTACTTAAGGATGAACCAGGTATGGAAGGACTGATTGATGAAAGAAAGTTTACTGAAAGAGACTGGATCAACGCTGTATCTTTTCTGGGTGAGTTGAACCGCGACGAGCAGGCAGCATCCGTTTGTCAGGAAGCCCTGCTGCAATTTCCCCAGTCCTCATATCTTCACTATCTGTTTGGTAAGGCCCTTCTTTCAATGAAAAAAAATGAGGAAGCAAGAAGGGAACTTCAATGGGCCGTCAACCTCGATCTCTCCAACCACGAAGCATTAGATTTCCTGAAGCATAGTGTGAGGTAAGGACGAATGGCATATTGCAGGATTATGTATTTTTATCCTAAAGGATATAAAATGATGAACCTGGCAATTCTTCTATTTGATGATTTTGAAACTTTGGATGTATTCGGACCTGTTGAAATTTTCGGAAGACTTAAGGACCATTTCCTGGTATCTTTCTACGCTCAGAAAGCCGGACTTGTAAGTAACGCGCACGGCGTTTCTATCCTGGCAAAAGGCCTGGATGATTTGACCGCGGGCCCGGATTTATTCCTGATTCCCGGTGGATTTGGAACTCGAAAAGAAGTTGGGAATATTCCATTTATTAATCGCATCCGGATGGTTTCGGAGTCAGCCACTCATGTACTTACTGTCTGCACCGGAACCGCATTGCTGGCCAGGACAGGTCTGCTTGATGGCCGGCGCGCAACAACGAACAAAAGAGCTTTTGCCTGGGTGAAGAGCCAGGGTGAAAAAGTGGAATGGGTGCCTAAAGCCCGCTGGGTGGTGGATGGTAAATATTATACTTCATCGGGCGTGAGTGCTGGGATGGATATGGCGATTGGTTTTCTTTCTGATTTACTTGGAGCGGATATTGCCCGTAAAACTGCCTTTGAAATTGAATACAGATGGCAGGAAGATCCGGATGAAGATGATTTTCAGGTAGAGTACTAAGGCCTGCCCGCAGATTCCCTACTGATACGCGTAAATAATAAAGTCTTCGAATAATATTGTATATTTTGTATTAAAGGACTATCGAACATGAAATATCCGGAACTAAGGAATTTTATCGGAGGAGAATGGCTTGCCACCAAAAACATGAAAATGCTTCCGGTAAATTCTCCGCTGGATGGAACCCTGCTTACCAATGTTCCGCTTTCCGGAGCCGTGGAGCTTGATGCGGCCGTAGCTGCTGCAACCAAAGCATTTATTGGTTGGAGCCGGACCACTGTAAAAGAAAGAGTGCAGGTGTTCTTCCGGTATAAGCAATTGCTCGAAAAAAATATTACTGAACTATCCGCCCTTATCAGCGAAGAAAATGGCAAAACAAAGACTGAGGCGCAGGCAGAAATAGAAAAATCAATCGAACTTACTGAATTCGCCTGCTCATTGCCGCAATTGATTACAGGTGAATTGCTGGAAGTGAGCAAAGGAATTGAATGCCGTAGTGAACGGGTACCCATAGGTGTAGTGGCATCCATTGTTCCTTTTAATTTTCCTGCCATGGTTCCTCATTGGACAATTCCCAATGCGCTGGCCCTTGGAAATTGCCTGGTATTGAAACCCTCCGAGAAAGTTCCATTGAGTTCTTGCCGCATCGCGGAGCTGTTGACGGAAGCCGGTCTCCCACCAGGAGTATTTAACATTGTTCATGGNNTCAACCCGTGTTGCCAAATTTATTTACCAACGCTCAACGCATCATTTCAAAAGATGCCTAGCTTTGGGAGGAGCCAAAAACCATCTTCTGGTATTGCCCGATGCCAAAACAGAAATGACAGCCCGGAATATTGTGGCCTCGATGAGTGGATGTGCAGGACAACGTTGCATGGCAGCATCTGCCATGGTTGGGATCGGTGCCGTCGATCATATCATTCAAAGCATTTGCCAGGAAGCCCGGAAGATAATTCCTGGTAAAAATCTCGGAGCCGTAATCAACAAAGCAGCCAAGGAAAGGATTGAGAAATATATAACGGATGCAGAAAAGGAAGGTGCGAGTATTTTAGTCGACGGCAGGAATGCCGTAGTGGAAGGGAAACCGGGAGGGTTCTATGTTGGGGCCACGGTAATTGACCATGTAAAACCTCATATGGCAGTAGCCAGGGAAGAAATATTCGGACCCGTGATCAGTATCATGCGTACAGAAACGCTGGATGAGGCTATTGCCATTGAAAATGCCAGCCCCTATGGCAATGCAGCCAGTGTATTTACTGAAAACGGCGGATATGCGAAATATGTAATTGAAAAAGCCAGCGCAGGTATGGTTGG
>PLEB01000007.1 GCA_003136915.1 Chitinophagaceae bacterium | reverse complement strand
GGCTATGCTCGGATCTTGTTTGGTTCCGGTTAGATACGATAGAATAGTATAAAAAAGTTTGGAAGAAGATTTTTTGAGAAGACCATCTTTTCTTTCATACCGTCTCGCTAAAACAATATTAAAACCATCTTGTGCTTTATTATATAAATTTTTAATTTCCTGCGGCCTATCCTGCAAGTCACAATCCATTACTACAACCCAGTCTCCCAATGCGTGTTCAATCCCTGCTGTGATTGCATAGTGCTGGCCGAAATTCCGGCTCAATTTTATTCCTTTTACTTTTTTATTTTTTTCGCATTGCTTTTGTATTTCGAGCCACGATTTATCAGGACTGCCATCCTCAACTAACACAATTTCATAATCTGTAGTTATGGCCTCAAGACATTCAACCAGTTGTTCAACCAGCAAATGGACAATTGCTTCAGCTTTGTACACGGGGCTTACAACAGATAAATGAGGAATATTCAACTTTGATTTCTTTTTGGCAGGAAAGAAATTATTATTATCATTAATTTTAAAAGATTAGATGTTGCCAATAAGAATGATCTTTGATTTTAAAAGTTTACGGTATTCTGGACAATTCCATTATAGAATATTTTTATAAAATATATTTTGCCCAGAAATTTGGTTCATATTTTTCCCATCCATGGCAACCAAATGGAAGCTGGCCACTATTTATCTTAAACAATAACGAAGGATTCACCTCAAAGCTAAATTTAATTGCATCTTCAACACCCGACACTATATAATCTGAAAAAATATTTGCTACGATTTGAGACCAAAAATAGTCTTCATTAGCTACTACATGTAAAGAGAGCTTGTCAATATTATCAATTTTTGCTATTCTAAAATCTTTTATAAAAAGCTTTATAAAACTATGAAGCGGAAAAATATTTTTAAGGTGACTTAATCTCCAAAACTTCATAACCAGATTTAAGTATCGAATTCTCTTTGACAATCTAATTGCTGTTCCAACTTTTCTTAAAGAAAAACCTCCATTGCCTACTCCGGTTATGNNCAAACCAGGGTGCACCAATATAATCATACCCTTTATTACACCAGAACTCTAATTCATCTTTTAAAATATAAGCATCAGTCTGAAAAATTAAAATATAATGATATTTATTGAAATTCTTGTAAAAGACAAGGGATTTTAAAAGCGAATTATAGCCTTTGATATTCTCAAAATATTTAGCTTTAAACAGCTTGACTTCTACCTGAATCTTAGAACCAGAATAAAAGTCCTGATATTCTTTCCAATTTAATTGTTTTGGACCAAATAGAATGTGTGGATACTGGCTTAATTTGTCACAACTACTTTTAAGTGAAACCTTTTCATTTTCACTTAGCTTATTGAAAGCTTTATGAAGCGGAATAACAATAGCGACATTATTAGTAATCACGATAACAAAAAATATTTACCAGAAAATCCATATTTAAGAATATCTCCCGGTTAATAAAAGGGAAAGTTTTATTATACGCTTCTTTCAAATAATATCTAAATCCTGCTTGTTTTATAATTCTTAATATGCTATCCAGCTGTTGCATCTCGCCCAGGAAAGAATGGTATTCTAGGCAAAGAAATTGTACCTTTTTTAATTCTTCTGCAATATCTGGCAAAACATAAATTTCATGTCCTTCTATATCAATTTTTAAAAAGGTAATGTCCGAATAACCAGCCAGTATTTTTTTTAATCTTATTGCCTGAATAGGAACTACATCCTGATTTCCATCATCATTCGAAATCATACCAGAATGGCCTCCTTCAACATGAAAATTAACTAAGCCATCTTTATTTGATACTGCAGCGTTAATAACTTCTACATCGCTATACCCAAAAGAAATGATATTTTTTTCTAAAGCGTTAAATATTTTAGGGTCCGCTTCATAGGAAATTATCTTGGCCTGTGGAAATTGGCTTTTAAAATAAATTGTTGCTAGTCCAATATTCGCACCGCAATCAATTATACTAATATTTATTGTTTCTTTTGGTTCAAATTTATAAATCTCACTTTCAAAAATCTCATATAACGAACTTAAATAGGTAACGGCATCAACTATATGTATTTTTTTTTTCAAAAAGACAGTTTCATAACTTCTAAACCTGGGCATAGATTTTAACTTTCGAAGTTCGTTATCGGAAACCAATTTTTTTTTGTGTAAAAGAAGAGACTTAAATGAAGTTTTAATTGATCTAATTTTTCTGAATAATTTATTAACAAAACCAGGCAGCGTAGGTTTTTGAGAAGAAATAATTTTATTGGTACTTGACTGATTTTTAAAATATTTTTTTAACTCATAAAGTGCGTCTTTATTTTCATCTATTGTGATTCTCTGCACTGGTATTGAATCAGCTAAATCTGGTATTTGACTATTATCATTCTGTTCACAATTAGTGCCACTGCCATCGAAGCCAATATTTCTTGTTAAACTTCTACAAGGATGTAAAACTTTTCCTTTATTAATATGTATTATCGAATGCCATTTTATGGCCCACGTATTCAATTTTTTCTCGACATTGCTTAACAATTGTTCTTTAAAAGAATTGCCTTGAAATCCATTGAATAATTCCCAATTCACGTTTTTATCAATCAGCTGTAAATAAATTTCCAGGGCATCATCATTATATTTCTTCCACGCCCGAGACCATGTTCCCCAGCCCCAACAGGAGTTTACGTTATAAAAAAAAGTATCAGGAAGGCCAGCAGAATTAATGGGAAACATAAAACCCGACACTTCCATAACAGTTTTATCGTTTTCATAGAGGTTTAATGCATCATTCATGTATTTTAAAAAACCTGTTGACGTAATAATATCATCCTCGAGTACAATAATTTTTCCGAATTTTTCAATAGTATTAGTGGCACCTTCAACAATGGAATCTGCAAGGCCTTTATTTT
>PLEB01000027.1 GCA_003136915.1 Chitinophagaceae bacterium | reverse complement strand
GTTTACCTCCTGGTAATTATATCTATGTGTGCTACCAGCTTCATTCTTTACATGCGCCAGTCATATAATTTGTCTGCCCTGCTCACGATTGCAGGGGTTGTTTCGCTGGCCATCTGGATCAAGGCTTATGGAGTAATGGAAAATGAGGAAACTAATGCGGTTAATCAATAANNTGGTTGATGGATATCAGGTGCGGATTCGCACTTAAGGTCCATCAACTATCAACCATCAACCATCCACCCCTAAGGTGCCCGCACTACCTTATACTCAACCCTTCGGTTAACCTCACGACCTGCAGGATTATCTTTGCCATTGATGGTTTCCGGTTCAATCGGACAGCATTCACCCATCCCCTTACCTATCAGTCTGTTTGCAGGCACACCTCTCTTTATCAGATATTTTATACAGGCATCCACGCGCCGCTGCGCCAGGCGTTTATTATATGCGCTGCCTCCGATACTGTCAGTATACCCTTCCACCTGGATGACCATCTGCGGATATTTCTGCATCATTTTTGCGAGAGAATCCAGGTTGTCCAGCGCAGAATCATTGAGGATTGCCTTCTTATAAGCAAAATTACCAAGCCTCGATGTTCTTGTCAGCGATTTCAACAATTGGCTGACTTCGTTATCCGGAGCCTCTGCAGTCTTCACGCAAATTGATCCGGTGCTCATCGAGTCCTTCCCTATGATCATTTGCAAATCGTATTCAGCAATCTTCTTTTCGTACCCTGGCTTGTTCACTGAGATCTTAAAATGCGCTGTATTACGGATTTCGAATGCATAATAACCAGCACTATCCGTTTGCAACCTGTTCAGCAGCCTGTCCGGATGGCGGATATCTGTCACCGTTAGTAAGGCGCGATCAACCGGCTTTCCGGTCTTACAGTCAATAACTGACCCGCTTACATAGCTTGCATTGTTTTCCCTTACGGAAAAAAGTGCAAGGCAGCATGCTGATGATCGGTCCGAGCTTACCCAACCCGTATTCCACACAAATTCGTCATCTGTACTTACATAATAAAGATCGTCTTTGGGTGAATTCAAAGGTGCTCCTGCATTTTCAGGTTTTTCCCAGTCAGACAGATCAAAATTTCCCTTTGCAAAGAACAGATCAAATCCACCCATGCCTACACGCCCGTTTGTTGAAAAAACAAGGGTGCGGGATTTAGTATGGAAATATGGTGCTTCTTCATCACCTGCCGTATTGATAATGTTTCCCAAATTTTGTACCTGGATTACGTCCAGGTTGCTATCCAGCGACGCGTCCCAAAGATCGTATCCGCCCGAACCGCCTGGCCTGTCTGAAGAAAAAATGACATAGTGTGCATCGGCCGTAAGAAATGGCTGTGCGTTATTGCTGGCCTCCAGATTCAATGGGGGCGGGGCTTTCATGGGTTGCGACCAACCGGTATCGGTTTGGTGGCTCATATAAATCGAGGATTGCGTTTTGCCATTGGTTCTGGTCCACCGGGTGAAGAACATGTGTTTCCCGTCCCGGGTAAACGTTGCCATGCCGCTATTTTCGCCTGGATGTTCATACATTTCAATACCCTTAGCCGACGGGAATGGATCATCCCTCTGAGCGGATTCAAACAACACATTGGAATATTGTGCCTGTCCGTTTTTTCCGCTATCTTCTTTCACCATGGTAAAAGCAACTTCGTCTGAATCCTTCAGAGCCAGAGCATATGCAGATTTATTTTTACCAACTGAATAAGGAGTTATGGTAAACTGCTCAGAAATGTTTTCGGATTGGGCCTGAATGAAACGAAGATTTTCCAGTTCCCTGTCGGCTCCCTGCAGCAGGTCATCCAACTGGGTATGTTTTTCAAGAAAGAGCGAAATTTCCCGGAAGGCATCCGCATACTTTTGATTTGTACGCAAGGTTACGGCATACCAATATCTTGAAGCCGGATAAGCTTTGAGCGAAAAACTCGTCGACTCTTTGTAATATTTCTCCGCTTTCTCATAGTTATGGATCATCCTGTAACACTCTGCCAGATGATAAACGGCTTCTTCATGCGGATCCAGGTTAGCCTTACCCTTTACTTTTTTCTCAACTGCAAACGCCTGGGATTTGGGCCTTGAGTTTTTTTCAGTGGCAAGGTATCTCTCGTAAACCTGAGAAGCTTCGTAATAATTATGTGTGTTGAATAATTCTTCCGCCTGGTTGAAATATCCCGTGTACCGCTGGGCTTGCGCGGCAAAGCAGATAATCAGTGCGCTTACCATTATCATTAAAGAATGTCGCAGGAATTGCTTGGTTTTCACTTCAGGAGGTTTTTAACAGGAATTAGTTTTTTGAAAAAATTTAAAATCTTGGACAATAAAATTTATTGGTGGACACGCCTGATTTTCCCTTACCCACAAAAGAAATTGAAAGCTCGACGCTATTTCCTTTTGATCCGGCCACGCTTTTATTCGAAGCATCAACATCATAACTAACGCCGAAGGTCAGGCCTTTATAATAAAAGCCTGCAAAAGGAGATATGGCATCACCCAAACGATAGTAAGCGCCGAACATCAGGTCGGTTGATTCGCTTGCATAAACCTGAAAATAAGCACCCGCCATTTTCTCCTCTGCATCACCTTCTTTCATATAGATAGCTGTAGGCACAATGCTCAGCAGGTCTGATGCAATAATTCTAACACCGGCATGGACGCTGTAGCGGACATCCAGCCGCTCTTTCTCTCCACTGGATAAAAACGGATCCGTCGGTCTGGTGATATGATATGCGGAAACTCCGCCGAAAAAATTTGCGCTTTTATCAGGTGAAGCATCATAGTAGGCAATTCCGGCGCCGGCATCAAATGTAGTCATCGTAGGTTTAACGAATACTTCATTTGAATTGTTGGATGGATCAAAACCTGTTCCGGAAATCCACTGCGAGCCGAACTGCATTTTCGTAATATCGAATTTACGGCTGATGAATCCACATTGCATAGCCATTACGAGGTAATGATCTTCATTTCGGCCAAAACGCACGCCGGTATAAGCGAAGCTCAGGTATCCATTCGTGAAAGTGTATGATTTATCGCTTGTCGTCTGATTCACAAGATTAAAACCAAAATTCGCATTCTTATTGGTCGTATTCTCTGCTGAAATACCTTCTGTGGTCAGCGAATTGCTATACTGGCTTCTCCATATTGCAGACACGCGATAATCTCCTTCAATAGCGCCGGTCAGAGCGGGATTCACATTCATCGGCTGGATAAAGTATTGAGAAAAGTGGGGATCTACCTGGGCCAGGGCAGCATTGTCCATGCCACAGGCCAGGAGTGCTATCCAGCATATTTTACGAATTATATAATTTTTCATAGTCAAAAAGTTATCGGATAAGGTTCACGGTTCCCTTGCGTTTGATAGTTACATTATTATAGAACGTCACTTTTGCTTCATAAATATATACCCCGACCTGCTGCGGGCGTCCCTTCCAGGTTCCATCCCATCCCTGCGAGTTATTGGTTTCAGAAATAAGCTCACCCCACTGATTATAAATCCGGAGTATGACTTCTTTTACAGATGAACCATAAACTTTGAAGATATCATTGTTGCCGTCGTTGTTCGGCGAGAATGAATTGGGTATAAAGAAATCCTTCAGGTTAGGGTCTACCACAACATACAATGTGGCTGTATCCAGACATCCATCAGTTGACTGCCCAATAACAGTGAACGATTTCGAAGTATCCTTCACGACAATAGTTTGCGTTAATGCCGTTTGATCGGCAAAGAAAATATCCGGTGACCAGGAAATTATATTGTAGGTAAAGTTCCCGGTCGTGGTCAGTGTCGTGCTGGTTCCGGCAAGTACGGGATCCGGAGTGGCTGACAGGTTTATCTTAAAGGGCTGCACGGCGACATCCACGGTTGCCGTATCCATACAACCATCCGGGCTCGTGGCTATTGCCAGATATTCGGTACTATCCGCAGGTGTTACAACAAAGCTGTTACCGGATCCTATGCCCAGCCAATCAATCGTATTACCCGGCGAAGAGGCAGTAAGGGTAACGGTGCTTCCCTTACAGATATTTGTTTCGCTGCTGCTGGCCGTGATTGCCGGCTTAGGGAAAATAGTCACAACCACAGAGCTGAGATCTGATGCACATCCCGTACTGCTGTTAGTTCCTTTTACAAAGTAAACGCCGCTCGTACCCATCGCTGCCGGATTTACAACCGGAACAAGACCGGAGGCATCCTGATAAAAACTAAAAGTCAACCCGCTTGCACTTCCTGTCGTCACAGCAGGGTTAGTTAGGTCCACGATTCCCGGGAAACATATGCCCGGAGGATTATTCACCTGGACAAATGGATTCTTAATGGTGACCGAAGTAATGGAGCTGTTACCACAGGTTCCGTTACTGAAGCTGTACACGACGGTGTAAGTGCCTTCCGCGCTGGAAGAGAGGTCAATGTCACCTGTTGCGGAATTGATGACAAGTCCGGCTGGCGAGGAACCATAAATACCGCCGCCCTGACCAGCCAGGCTGACAAAGGCTGTTCCGGAAGTACAATATGGTGAACCATTGTAGGAGATCGTAGCGTTCGGTAAAGGATTAATCGTTACGACCACCGGTTGAATATCTGAACATCCAAGCACAGTCGTTCCCTGAATATAATATGTGCCGCTCAAATTGACAGCATTCGGATTTGGAAGAACTATCGTCGCTCCCGCATCCTTGTAATATGAATAGGTCAGGCCAGCCGTGCTGCCCGCAGTTGTTGAAGCGGTGGTAATATTCACCGTATTGGGCCAGCAAACAGCGGCCGGGATCGTAATCACCACAGCAGGTTTTGGATTAATAGTTACTATCACCGGTTGAATCGTGTTGCATCCGGAAGGAGTTGCGCCCTTAATATAGTATGTACCGCTCAATGCGATCGCATTTGGATTAGGCAGCGGAATTGTCGCAGCAGCATCCTGGTAATAGCTGTAGATAAGACCTGCTGTGCTTCCTGCCGTAACGGAGGCGGCTGTGATATCCACCGTTGCGGGCGAACAAACAGCCGGAGGATTTGTGATCAGCACCATCGGTGAAAGAGTTATTGTCACGGAAGTAGTAGCGGTGTTGCTGCAGGTTCCATTGCTGAATGAATATGTTATCGTGTAGGTTCCAGGTGTACTGGTGGTCAGGTCCATGTCGCCTGTCACCGCGTTGATCACAACTCCCGCCGGGGCTGAGTATGTTCCTCCGCCTTGTCCTGTTTGAGTTACTGTACCCGTTGCAGTGGCACAGAAAGGGCCTCCGGCATAAGAGATCGTTGCCATCGGAAGTGC
>PLEB01000243.1 GCA_003136915.1 Chitinophagaceae bacterium | reverse complement strand
GCGTCCCCTGCGCTCGATGCTGCACTGGATCTCAGCTCACTTTATTCTATTGATCCCGGCACAAGGGATTTTTGGGGAGTAGCACTTTCCGGGGGCAAAAGCAATGATATAGGAGCCAATCAGTATACTTCAGTACTTGCGGGGGAATTGTTGGGATTTTATGGCAACTGTTCCGGTTCCGGGCAGGATATTTTCTGGAATACCGCAGAAGAATTAAACTTGAAAGGATTTGAGCTGATGTATTCCGCAAATGGCGTTGATTTTAACAAGCTGGCAGATATTAGCCCGAAGGGAAACAATAGCGGATACAATTATGTGAATGATTCGATATCACCGGGGAATAATTATTACCAGTTAAAAATGATCCACATGGATGGCGCGATCACTTACTCGCCTGTTGTGAACATAAAATATGAACCGGAAACCGCTAAAATAACTGCATGGCCCAATCCATTTAGCCGGTCTGTAACGATATCCATAGAATCAACTACCCAAGCTCCGGCGATCCTTTCATTATACGATGCGCTTGGAAAAATACTTTCATTGAGGAAAATACAGCTTCAGGAAGGAAACAACAGGGTCATCTTTAATGGGATGGATAATTTACCTGCAGGGGCTTATTATCTTCAGATTATTCATCAGGATAAAACTGAACATCTCAAACTACTTAAAGTGGTTAAATAAAATTTCGGGCCCCAAATAAGCTGTTACCAATCCGCCACCAATTCCTCCGAAATCTACTGCAATCGGCCTGCTTTACCTTTTATGTTGTATTGCGAGTATACTGCGATGGATGCTCCTTCCTTAGTAAATGGGGGTTAGCCCATAGTTATATAGCATTAATTAATCATATAAGATTTTTCTTTGGTTTTTATTGTATCTCAGATAATGTGGGCCTAAAAAACAGAATATTTTGCCGCCTTCCCTGAGATTTGGCGTACCGAATTGTTTTTTTTGTATATTTACCATATGTCCAGGCAAAGAAAAAGTATGACAAATGCGACTTGCGGACAAAATCCACCCCCTAAACCAAAGCCAGTAAGACCAAAGAATAAATAAATAATCGTAACATGAATAAGCCTATCAACAGAGTTACATTGATCCTTTTAGGTTCGGCAATTTATTGGGTGGGATATTGTGGATTTTTCACACACCAACAAAATAATGCGTATTCCTTGTTATGCTTATTTCTAATAATCTCCGGCCTAGCGCTCGCAGGCTGGAATTCGTCTAATTTGGTTCGGGGTAGATAACGATTTGCCTGCCCAGGCAAGGTTATTGAGTCATACCCGAAAATGCTAACATGAAAAAAATCGTTTTCACCCTGTTGTCAGGGATTTGCTGCTTTTACGGCTTCTCTCAGAACCGTCATACGCCACCCGGAAATGTATCCCAGTCTTTTCAAAGGGAATATCCTCAGTCGAAGCCTTCAGAATGGAATCATTCTAATGCCGGCTGGAGCGTGACTTTTGAAGACAGGGATCATAATAATGGGGAGGCGACTGCCTATTTTGATCAGTCAGGAAGGCATACTGAAACACATATTCCTTATGATAACCAGGATGTTCCGGGCCCGGTAAGCGATCATGTTCGAAGGAGTTATGCCGGGGCTGACAACTATGAATACACGCGGATTGAGCGCACTGGCGAAAAGCCTGTTTATATGACGCATTTCAGGCATAGGAAAAAATATAAAACCGTATACGTGGATTATTCCGGCCACGAAAGAGCTTATCGGAACAGATACTGATACAGAAATTTTGGTAGATGGTCAGGCTGAGTCATCATATTCCCCCAGGTGATCTCTGCCTTTGCTTTAATGTGCTTGGAATGGCTTCCAGTTTTTGAGAGTGCTGATTCCGGATATGAATAGCCAGTGCTCATGAGCGTATGCATGGTTGGCATTGTTTTTATACAGAATACTGATATCATTCAATCATATTCGGGCAGTATGGGCTCTTAATTACCAAAATTCTGAACATTATGGAATTACTTGTCTTAGAGAAAAAATTATCGGATTTAAAAGCGTCTCATCATCGCCAACTTGCGCTGGCAGGTAACCCCTGGTATGATCCGATACTCACTTATTATTTGAAAAAAGATATCGAGTGGCTGGAACAAAAAAAGAAAGAATTAGCTGATCCGGAGCCTTCCGTTTTTTGGCCTGAAATTTCTTTTATTTAGTCACCTCACTTGCAGAAGCTGGAGTTAATTGAAGCATAATTATCGCACGCTGTTGATCCAGGTCAGTTAAGTTTTTCTGTTTCTTCTCGATTTGTTCAGTCAGCTTATTGATCCTTTTATTATTATTCTTTTCGTCAGCCACCGCGTCCTTGGCATCATTAGCTTTCCTGTCTGCTTTTTTGGCATCTTTCACTGCTTGTTTAGTATCGGTCGTATTGCCACTTGTTGCGGTAGCAGCCTGATTCTTGCTATCCTGCGCAGAAGTTACAGCCTCACTGGCAGTTGACGAGGTTTTATTCTGGAGATCAACTGTCTTATTTTTCTCTGCAATCAATTTTGAGTTCAATTTGGCGATATCCAAGCTTATTTCGCCATATTCCTTATTCAGCTTTACAGTATCAGACGGGGTTTTATATTTTTGAGCCTGCACAGATCCGATAAAAAGAATGGTAGAAAACGCTAAGGCGCAAAGCAGGATCCGTATGTTCTTGAAATTAATCATGATAATTTTTTTTATTGTCCTGCAACCAGGACTACTATATGGCCCAACAACCTTGCCGCGATCTAATAAAATTGTGGTTAATGAATGATTTACTTCTGATTTAGAGAATCGTGTCCTCAATGCAGTGAAATCAGATCATTTTGACAGGTTTTATCATTAAACTGTTCAAAACTGAGGTCATTTTTATTACCCGATTGCAAGGCGTTCGTTTTTATCGGGTAATCCGGGGAAATGATTCACCACTTCGGGCATNNAGGCTCATATAAATATTTGCCAGCCACACCAGTGAAAGTTCGGAAACAAAATAGCCCTTCCAACCGCTGTAAAGTAGCTGATACCGGGTGATAATAAGAACAAGCAAGGCTACATAAAAGCTAAAGCAATACTCGCAGGTGAACAGATAAAAAAA
>PLEB01000168.1 GCA_003136915.1 Chitinophagaceae bacterium | reverse complement strand
AGTTGCGGATACCCTATCTTCTGCGAATCCATTTTTTGGGAAAAGCAGTCTTCCGTACGGGGCGCCGGCATTCGGCAAGATAAAAAACAGCGATTTCAAGCCGGCGATGGAAGAGGGGATGAAGCAAAAACTTTCGGAGATACAGCAGATTGCGGACAATCCGGATTCTCCAACATTTGAGAATACGCTGACGGCCTTCGAAAAAGCAGGTCAGCTTCTTGAAAGGACACAACTCGTTTTTAATGTACTTACCGGAGCCAACACAAATCCAGAGTTGCAAAATCTGCAGGTGTTTGAAGCGCCCAGGCTGGCTGCAAACGCCGATTCAATTTTTATGAACAGCAAGTTATTTAAGCGCGTGGAGACATTATTTGACCGGCGCGAACAATTGAATCTGGATGTCGAATCCAGAAGATTGCTCGAATTTGAGTATCAGGAATTTGAACTTGCCGGAGCAAAACTTTCGGATCAGGACAAGGAGCAGCTGAAGAAATTAAATGAGCAGGACGCTTCGTTAAGTGCACAATTTACAAATCGTTTATTGGGAGCGAATAAGGCAGCTGCATTAGTGATCAGTGACAAGTCTGAATTGAATGGATTACCCCGGGAAACTCTCGATGCCGATGCTCAAAAGGCAAAAGCAGACAGTCTTCCCGGCAAATGGGTGATCTCTTTGCAAAACACCACACAACAGCCAGATCTGAAATTCCTATCCAACCGGGAAACAAGAAGGATACTTTTTGAAGCTTCGTGGAACCGAACAGAAAAAAAAGATTCAAATGATACCCGTGCACTCATATCTGAACTTGCACGGATCCGCGCACAAAAAGCAAAATTGCTGGGGTTTGATAGTTTTGCCGCCTGGCAATTGCAGGATCAGATGGCAAAAACCCCCGCAGCGGTAAATATGTTTTTAAGCAAACTGGTGACGCCGGCAACTGCCAAAGCACGGGCGGAAGCGGCCGATATACAGGCGCTGATTGATAAACAGCATGGAGGATTTCAACTGCAGCCCTGGGATTGGGAATTCTATTCCAAACAGGTGCGCAAAGCAAAGTATGACCTGGATGAAAATCAGGAAAAGCCTTATTTCGAGCTGAATACCGTTTTACAGAAGGGAGTCTTTTACGCAGCCAGCCAATTGTACGGGCTTAGCTTTAGAGAACGCACGGATATTCCGGTATATCAGCCGGATGTTCATGTGTATGAAGTATTTGATAAGGATGATGTGCCGATCGCTTTATTTTACTGCGATTATTTTAAACGGGATAACAAATCAGGAGGTGCCTGGATGGATAATATGGTAATTCAATCTAAGCTTATTGGCGCTAAACCTGTTGTTTACAATGTGTGTAATTTTACCAAACCAGCTTCGGGCCAACCGGCGCTGATTAGTTTTTCCGATGTCATTGTTATGTTCCATGAATTTGGACATGCACTGCATGGCATTTTCGCCAGCCAGCAATACCCTATCCTGTCCGGGTCCAATACCCCCCGTGACTTTGTAGAATTTCCCTCCCAGTTTAACGAACATTGGGCTTCGGATCCTAAAGTATTTAATCATTACGCCCTTCACTACCAAACCGGCTTGCCCATGCCGAATGCATTGGTTGAAAAAATAAAACGATCAGCCACCTTCAATCAGGGATATGCATTGACAGAATTGCTTACCGCTGCAAATTTGGATATGCAATGGCATACGCTTGGGGCCGATGCCCCTCTGCAGGACCCGGATTCATTTCAGATTTTGGCTCTCGACAGAACCCATTTGAACCTGCCGCAGGTTCCCAGCCGTTATCGCTCCAGTTATTTCGCTCATATCTGGTCTGGCGGTTATGCTGCAGGCTATTATGCTTACTTATGGACGGAAATGTTGGATGACGATGCTTTTTCATGGTTTACAACGCATGGCGGAATGACCCGTGCGAATGGTCAGCGTTTCCGCGATATGATCCTTTCGCGTGGTAATACAGAAGACCTGGCGACGATGTTCCGGAATTTCCGGGGGCATGATCCCGACATCCGGCCGATGCTGGAGCATCGGGGACTTAAGACTGAATAAACCGGGTGGATAAAATCCTGGGCTATGCTTCATGCACGACCTCAAGTACGATTTTCCCTCTTGTATGACCCTCTTTGCTTAATCTTTGTGCCTCGGCGGCCTGTTCCAGAGGCAATACTTTCCCAATAATTGGTTTTATTTTTCCCAAGTCAATCAGTCCGGCTATCTGGTGCAAATCTTCTGGAAATGATTCTGCCATGTATCCATCTACCTGAATATGTTTTGATTTCGATTCGTCATTACTTTCCGGCTTTACTGTAGTGATCAGTCTGCCGCCGGCTTTTAATACATGAAATGATCTTTTTTGAATTTCACCACCCTGCGTGTCAAAAACGAGATCAACATTTTTTACTCGGTCTTCGAATTTTTCTTTCTCGTAATCAATCACTTCATCAGCACCTAATGACTTAACGAATTCTATATTTTTCCCGGAAGTAGTGCCGATCACATAAGCTCCCTTCCATTTTGCAAACTGCACAGCAAAACTTCCAACACCACCCGATGCTGCCTGAATCAATACCCTCTCACCGGCCTTTAATTTTCCATGATCAAACAAACCCTGCCATGCCGTGAGTCCTGCCAACGGCACGGCGGCAGCATGCACATGGTCGATTGTTTTCGGTTTAAGCGCCACCTGGCTCGCTTTCACAGCAACATATTCTGCATACGTACCGTTTTTTGTCAGGTCGGGACGGCTGTAAACTTCGTCACCCCGTTTGAAATTGGTCACATCTTCGCCCATCCGTTCTGCAACACCGGAAACATCCCATCCCGGAATGAGCGGAAAATTTGTCGGGAATCTTTCCTTACTCATTCCTTCCCTGATCTTCCAGTCAACAGGATTCACTCCGCTTGCATATATTTTTATCAGCACCTCGTCTGCTTTGGGTTCAGGCATCGGCGCTTCTTCTGATTTCAGCACTTCAGGTCCGCCAAACGAATGAATTCTTATTGCTTTCATTGTTTTATTATTTAAATCAACAATGAAAAAAATTGCATAAATCGTGCCTTGCTTATGCAGGCGCAGGGTGGATAATCTCCAGGTTTGTTCCGGGGAATTACATCCTGATCCTGTGCAATAGACTATTCTGTTCGAAGGCTGTTTGTGGGATTCATCAGGGCGGCTTTAATTGCCTGATAACTCACCGTAAGTAGTGTAATCAGCATGGCTCCCATAGCGGCAACAACGAAGATCCATAATGAAATATCCGTGCGGTATGTATATTTCTGCAGCCATTGATGTAAAAAATACCAGGCAATGGGAATCGCGATGCAGCAGGAGATGATGACCAGATTGACAAAGTCTTTTGACAGCATCTGCCACAAATTAAACACGCTCGCGCCAAGTACTTTGCGGACGCCGATCTCCTTGGTGCGTTGCTCGGCAACGAAAGAAGCAAGTCCGAATAATCCCAAACAGGAAATAAATACGGCCAGGATGGCAAAGAAAGTAGCTAAATCCCCGATACGTTTTTCATCTGAAAATTTATTTGCATATTCCTGATCAGTAAATTTGTATTCGAAGGGAGCGGCCGGATTATATTTTTTGAAGATCATTTCAATTTTGTCCAGTGCCGCATGCATGGATGCTGTTGACCTGATGCGTACCGTCACTACACTCGCCCATCCGGGATTCATAATAAAGATGGTGGGCTTTACCGGTTCGTAAGGCGATTCCATAATCATATCTTTTACTACGCCCACCACTTTGTAAGGAGTAGTGTCCCACTTGATAATCTGGCCAACAATATTTTTTATACCGGTCAGCTTTACTGCTGATTCATTCAATATCATAGCACTTGAATCGGTGGCAAAACTTCTGGAAAAATCGCGGCCGTCTTTTATCTGCCAATTAAGGGTTTTTCCGAAATCCTGTGTAACGCCTACAGTGCCGAACAATGGAAGGCTATTCGGGTCCTTGCCTTGCCACGAGAAACCGATGTTGTTCGACCAGACCTGGGTGGTGGGGCTTGAAGACTCAGCCATGTTATCCACCATTCCGGTTGCGATCAGATCATTGCGAAGGGCATCATAGTGACCGTACAGATCGGGCGTACTCATCATAATCGAAATCAATCCTTCGCGCG
>PLEB01000447.1 GCA_003136915.1 Chitinophagaceae bacterium | reverse complement strand
GTGCAAATTTGTTCATAGCTCATCTGACTGTAATTCGATATTACTTCTTGCTTCCTTGAATTCTCCTCGGAATTGACCTGGGTCTGTCCTGCAGAAGGAAACAGCCCTGAACTATTTAGCTTTACTCCACCCGGAATGATGACATAGCGGAACTGGTGAGCATTCGAAATGCTGCCATAGGCATTCGTACTGCTGATAAGCTCGATTCTTAGGTTGCCAACCGTAGCCAGGGCTGACCAAGTATCTATATTACCAGTTGAACCGTTTAGATAGGTGATGGCAATAGGCAATTGCGCCACCTGATTGGTCGGCCATATAGATGTAATGTAACCATCCAATTTACCAAAAGTGAGTACTACCCCACTGTCGAGAATAACTTGGGTAATAGCGGTAGCTGCCTTGTCATAATAAAATCCATAGCTGCCAATTACCGTGTCCTTGGTATAAGCTGCCGGAGTAAACCAATCCGAATATTGAACATTAGCAGTACCCGTCGGCCCTGAAGAACCTGACGGTCCCGCAGGACCAGTGGCACCTGCCGGTCCTGTACTACCTTTGGAACAGGACAATGTCTGAAAAATTAAAAAAATAAGAACGGCTTGTTTGCATTTGTTCAAAAAGAATGAAAAAGATTGATAGGATTTCATAAAATGGTTTGTTTGGTGGTTATAAAAGTTTTAATGTGATGGCGTCAAGATAAGGATTTCAAATTTATTGAAGAGAGACAAATGAATAATTATATTGAGAGATTCGTCGCTTTCCACATATTATCCACACTTACCTTTGGGGAATAATAAGCGCCAAAGTTATGTTCAGCATTGATGAGATTAAAAACGCCCATGCAAAGGTTAAAAGCGGTGCAGAATTCCCCGCCTATGTTCAGGATCTCATAAAATTGGGGGTTGCAAGTTATACTACCTATGTAAGCGACGGGCATACCAGGTATTTTGGAAAAGAAAACTATTGCATTCAATCGGAAGCGAAATACCCACCAATGAAGCTGGCAAAAAAAACTGACAAGGAGAAATTCAGACATTCCCTAAAGATTCACCAGGAAGGCGAGACTGATTATCCAACTTTTTGCAGGGATGCTTCCGCTGCAGGCGTTGAAAAATGGGTTACGGACCTGGAGAAAATGACATGCACTTATTTTGATCTGAGCGGAAATAAAATCCTGGTTGAAAAGATTCCACAGTCGTAATCAGTTATGGAATGCAGGGAAGCTATAGAATCTGGTATTTCTGCTTTGGCGGGAATACGGGGAAAGGATCCCGCTGCAAAAGAAAACTGGATCCGGCGCATTTCTGGTTATATAAATAGAACCCATAACCCGCGGTATGCACCGCTTCCGCGGATCATCTACGTAACCGAAGACCATGGCAGGATAGTCGGGTTTATTGCGGGGCACCTAACGCAACGGTTTGACTGCGAAGGAGAACTGGAATGGATCGATGTGTTACCCGAATTCCGAAACCAGGGAATTGCTGCAACATTATTGCAGCATCTGGCGGCCTGGTTTATCGATCGAAAGGCGTTTCAGATCTTTGTCGATTGCGCCCCGGATAACCTGATTGCCCAGAATTTCTATAAAAAAAATGGCGCTGAAAAATTAAATGAGCACTGGTTGGTTTGGAAGGATATCAGCAGAATTGTGTAACCATAAACCCCCTCACACATTCAGCCTTTCTTCAAAAGGGACTTTCTCGCCAAACTCAATATTGCGTTTGAGTATTCTCAGATACATAGCCCAGCAATAGGAGGAAATTCTATAGTGCGCACTATTCTCTGGCCATCCGGTATGATAGAAATTTACTTCCGTAAGTTCGCCTTTACTGTTTAAGGAGAAACCAATTTTTGTTCCCAGCCAGTCGGGGTCGGCTACAGTCATTTGTAATTCCAGTTCTTTATTTATTTTGCATTTAGTCACGGCTGCTCCCCAGATATATTTAGCTCCGAAAATGAGTTCGTAAGTTGAGCCGGCTTCAGGTTTCCCTTTTGAACTTTTAGTCCACCAGTTATCGAGTCCCTGCGAACTGGAAATACCTTCAAACACTTTATTTATCGGCCCATGGATGATGAAGCTGTGATAAATGTCTGGCATAGGTTTGTTTTATTCAGTTGCACAAAAACGCTTGCTGCTGAGAGAGCAGTGGACTTGGGGATTTAGCAATCGTTGACTATTGATGTACTTTATCTATAAATGTCGCACTGAGCATAATACTCATAAGGATAATTCCTTCAAAAAATACAACAAGCGACCATTTGCGGGCACTGGAAATTTTCCCTGCTCTGAATAACAGATAGCCAATGATGAGATTAAGCAGGCCCCATAAGGTATTAATCATGGGTGAGGACAGGCCTTTTCCCGGAGGATTAGAAAATGGAGAAGGGAAGAAGTCGCCGGAGACGCCGTGGATAAAATGAGGAACTGTATTCGCAATAAATGCTCCTGCAAAAAAGCAGGCGACATAATTATACCATTTCATAATATAGAAATTTAATTACTGTTTTGCGGGTTGCAAAACACCAAATATATTGCCTTCCGGGTCTTTACGATAAGCGAGCAAACCTACCCCGGGCAAATCCATTTTGTCCACTGCAACTGTGCCTCCGGCCTTTTCTATTTTTTCAAGGGTTTTGTCTATATCCTCCACTTCAATCGTACATACATAGGCGTTTACAGGTTCACCGCCTTTCGGACCCTCACCTCGCCGGGGAGTTATTCCACCATTGATACCAGTCCACCGGGAGCCAGGTTGGTCTTTACCTGTAATAATGCTCCGGTAGTTACCCATTTGCTGACCATGATCTATAATCTCCCAGCCAAATACATCCTGATAAAATTTTTGAGTCTTATCGAGGTCTTTAGCGTGTATCTCAAAATGTACAACTCTGTTCATAATGTTTAGAAATTAATTTGGTTTGGTGCTCCAAAGCTAAGCAAAAACCTATTTGTTAATATTGAAAGAAATTCAGTCATCATGTTGCCAGTCAGGGTATTTTTCCGATAAGCAGGGTTCCTATATCGTGCATGGTAACCAAACCGGATAATTCACCTTTTTCATCAACAACAACCCCGAAATTTTGGTTGCTCGCTTTGAATTTTTGAAGCAATTCGGAAGCTTTTTGATTGCCTGTTACGGAACACGCAGGCTTGATATGTTCCGTGAGGCCTTTATTGCGCTCCATAAAAAATTCTCTTGCACAGAGAAATCCATCCAGTTTATTTTTTTGCCGCAGGTCGGGAAAATAATTGTGCGGGCTGTTTCTCAGCAGGGCTTCCACTTCTGCTTCCGTCATGGTTATTTGAATCGAGACTACTTTTTCCAGGGGCGTCATCATGGAATGCACGCTTTGCTCATAAAAGGTGAAAATATTCTCTTGGAGGATCAACTCTTCCTTTTCCAATGTTCCCTGGCGGTAAGCCTGGCTTAAAATGTTTTTTAGGTCTGCATCGGAGAGGTTCTGGTTTTCTGATTTACTAACATGCATAAGCTTTAGCAGAAGCCGGCTGCTTCCCGTCAGTATTTTTACAAAGGGATAAGCCAGGAAAGTAAATATTCTAAAGGATGGAACGATGCGTAGAGCAATTTTTTGAGGCGACTGCAAAGCCAGATATTTGGGCACCAGCTCACCGATGATAATCGTGACATAGGTAATAAAACCAATCCCAATAACGATGCTGATCACGTGTGCCAACGAAGAGTGTATACCCCATGATAAAAATTTTGGTTCCAGGTAAGTTTTAAAAGCTTCTCCTCCATAGAGGCCCTCGATCAATCCGACCAGGGTAACTCCTACCTGAATGGTGCTCAGATAATCTGCCGGATCCTTTAAATATTCCAGGATCTGAGTGGCATTCCGGTTTCCTTTATCAGCCTCTGGTTGGATTTTGAACTTTTTAACGGAGACGATTGCAATTTCTG
>PLEB01000343.1 GCA_003136915.1 Chitinophagaceae bacterium | reverse complement strand
GGATTTTGTGTAACTGGCTGATGGAATCGGAGGACAATGAAGACCTCTTTGATGACATCAGCAATGAGGCGAAATGGATTGAAGATTGCCCTCGAAATATCTCTGCGGGTCTGGAGGGTTCTCTCGAAAGAATACGGATGCGGATGATTGAAAATNNCGGGGCTTTTCTCTGATTAAACCGGAATGGTTATACTAGGGATGACGTTTTATTTGAGATTTACTGCTTTCTCAATTCCGCCCGGTTTCTCATTAAAGATTATTATGAATTTATTTACGAATGTAAAGGTGATTGCTTTTGTGCTAATACCTGTTATACAACCTGAGAAATAAGTTATATCATTCACATATTTTCAAACAAGATTAAATAATACAATAACCCTAATAATGCCCGGTATATCTACACAAAACCTGGTATATCTACGAAATTTAATATCGTGCTTTTACTAAATTCACGAGCTTTCAATCAGTAACTTTTGAATTTTAAGTGCTGGTCAAGAGTCAGCCTTTTCCATTTCACGAGGAGGTTATGCATGTTCTGCAAAAAGTGTGAATCATATAATGTTTAACCCCTCGCATGTAACAAAATTGGTTAAACAATAAGGAACTTTAGGCATAATGGGAACCTATTATGAATAGGGATTCCCAAAAAATCAACGGGAAATATCAGCGTGATGTCGTTTGACAGTGGGAAACCAATTACCGGGAATTATGACTAATGAACTTCTATCAGGTACGAACGGCATAAAAATACCTGGAAATAAGATTCAATTTTCAGGTATGCCGATCACGGAAACGGTAACCAATGGATTCTTTACCGTTGACAGGAAATGGACGGTCAAATACTGGAACCGGGCGGCCGAAAAAATATTAGGCGTAGAAGCGAAAGAAATCATTGGAAAGAATCTCTGGGAAAAATTTGCGGGCATCATTCCGGTCGATTTTTATACGGTATATCATAAAGCATTTCTGCAGGACGTTCCGGTCCATTTTGAGGAATACTGGGGAGAGATGGAAGCCTGGTTTGACGTCATTACCTATCACTGCGACGGCATCCTGTCCGTTTCATTTAAAAGCATCAGTCACCCGCCGAAACCGGAAAATGTACAACTGAAATTAAAGGCCCTGACCGAACTGTATAAACTGGTAACAGAGATTACGAACGATTGTCTCTGGGAATGGAACTTGCAGGCCGGGGAAATATTCTGGATTGATGGCGGCCACAAAAGAGTTTTTGGCTATCGAATAGAAAATGCGCTCATTCCGCAAGGTTTTTGGGAAAGCTGCATACATCCGGACGACCTGAAGCGCGTATTGACCAATTTGCATGAAACCATTTCCGGAGGGGCTGAATACATCTGGGAAGACGAATACCGGTTTAAAAGAGCAAATGGGGAATACGCCTATGTGTGCGACCGCGGACATATCATCTATGACGATGAAAAAGTGGCGATCCGGATGATTGGAGCCACGCAGGATATTTCTTCCAGGAAAATCACGGAAATCAGGTTAGTAGATGAGCGGCTGGCCAAGCAAAATGAAATCACGGGTGCGGTGCTGACTGCCCAGGAAAATGAAAGGGCAGATATTGGAAAAGAGCTGCATGATAACTTGAATCAGATTCTGGTCACTTCTAAAATGTACATTGAAATGGCCCGAAAACACGAGGACAACCGGGACATGTACCTCTGCAAGGCTTCCGGTTTAATCGTCACGGTGATCGAAGAGATCAGAAAGATCTCCAAAACCCTGGCAACCCCTGGCGCATTTATCGGCCTGGTCGACAGTATTAAAAACCTCATCGATGATATAACAACCACTCATCCGATAAAAATTGAATTGCATACCAAGGGCATTGAAGATCAGGAACTCGATGCTAAGGTACAGCTGGATGTTTACCGGATCGTGCAGGAGCAGGTGAATAATATTTTAAAACATGCAAAGGCAAACCAGGCGAGGATTCAGGTAATTAAAAATAAAGAAGAGATCGCACTCTATATTACCGACAACGGCATCGGCTGGGATCAATCCAATGAGAAAAGCGGAATGGGAATTACCAATATCAAAAGCAGGGCGGAATTATACGGCGGTCGCGTTACCATCATCACGAATCCCGGCGAAGGATATGAATTAGAAGTGATCCTTCCCTTGCCCGGACATAAACGATGAAAAGCACATCTCAACTTATTTCCTGTCGGGTCCAAAGAAGGAAGGGAAGCCCTCTTTATTGTTTCTTTTAAACGGGTGAAATTATTTACAGTTCCTCCAGCATGGAGCGCCGCTTGTCCTTTAGTTTTTTGAAATGTGAAGGTGTAAGCCCGGTTACCCTTTTAAACTGACTGGACAGATGGGCAACGCTGCTATAGTGCAGTTTGTAGGCAATTTCAGTAAGTGAAAGTTCATTGTACACCAGCAATTCCTTCACGTGTTCAATCCTGTGAGCAATAAAAAATCTTTCTATGGAAACACCCCGCGCTTCTGAAAAAAGATTAGCGAGGTAAGTATAATCGTAATTCAATTTCCGACTCAGATAAGCTGATAGATTGACCGCTAAGGGTTCTTCTGAATAATGCACCAACTCAATGATTACGTTTTTAATTTTCTGAATAATCACTGATTTTTTGTCATCCATTAATTCCAGGCCGGATCTCAGCAGGGCGCCCCTTACCTGGTCGAGCTGTAATTCGGAAATACTTCCCGGGATCTCGGCTTCACCGAGTTCAACAGTTGTGTAGGGAAGACCGAGTTTTGTCAACGCTTCTTTCACCACCATCTTGCAGCGGATACACACCATATTTTTAATGAACAATTTCAAAATGCTCTTTCTAAGTGTTTACACTTATGCCTTCAACTGAACAGCAATATTGAAAAACGATTCATAAAGAGAACCAAATTCTAATATAAGAAAATATTCACCCTATAAATGATACAACTTATAAACAGAACTGTATAACTATTGGTTGTCGTACCCAACCCACGCAGAAGGAGAAGATCTCGTTGTCCCGGAAATACCATGATATCCATCCCATTAGGACAAGATCGCTGTTTCCCTTAGTATAAACCCCTTTGAATTGCCAAAAGTGGGCATTATCTTTAAATAAGCCATACAGCTTTCCGTAGTAATTGAAAAGCCCACATG
>PLEB01000276.1 GCA_003136915.1 Chitinophagaceae bacterium | reverse complement strand
GGATCGAGAGTGCCCGCATGCCCCACTTTCACCTGCACGAGATTCCTGATTGCTTTCACAATATCAGCTGAAGTGCAGTGCAGTGGCTTGTTGATCAGTATAACCTGTCCGGTTTCAAACGAATTTGCCATACCATCAAATGTAGGGAGAATTCAAATCTCGCGCCTTGCCTTGATCTGCAGATATTTGTTTACCACGTCTACAGTCAGTTTTTCGGGTACCGTTAGCAACGCATGGATACCATATCTATGCAATTCTTTTACGATGAGTTTTTTTTCGAGGATGAATTTTTCAGCAATCACTTTTTCATAAAGGCCTTCGATGTTGGCCGCGTCTCCGTCTGCCAGAGATTTGAGGGAAGTGTTTTCAAAAAAAACAACCAGCAGTAAATGTTTTTTTGAAATATTCCTGAAATATGGCAGCTGTCTGCCCAAAGAATTCAGGGATTCAAAATTTGTAAAGAGGATCAGGAGGCTTCTTTGGGGTATCCGTGTTTTTATGAGCGTGTGTAAAAATGCGTAATCCGATTCCAGGAACCGCGTCTCCAATTTGTAAAGCGCATTCAAAATGCTGTTCATTTGAATGGCGCGATGATTGGCCGGTATAAATTCCGCCCCTTTTTCTGCGAAGGTGATCAGCCCTGCTTTGTCCTGCCTTGAAAGCGCCACTCCGCTGAGGATGAGGGTGGCATGCACTGCATAGTCCAGCAGGGTCAATCCTTCAAACGGCATTTTCATAACCCTTCCTTTATCAATCACGCAATATACCTGCTGGCTTTTTTCATCCGCATAATTGTTGATCATTAGCTGGCCACCGGTTCTTCCCGTGGCCTTCCAGTTGATGCTGCGGATATCGTCGCCTGCGACGTATTCTCTTATTTGTTCGAATTCCAGGCTATGGCCCGTTTTCCTTACCTGCTTGAACCCAAGATTTCCCGGATCAGTAATATGAGCCAAAAATTCAAACTGCCGGAGCCGCAAAAAGCTTGGATATACCTTGATCTCCTGCCTTGCGAAAAAAGTTTTTCTACGCACGATCAGGCCCAAAGGGCTTTTCAAATACGCATGTATATTCCCGAAAATATATTCACCCCTTTCTTTTGGGTGGATTGAATAAGGCAATGTTTTTTTCTCTCCCGGCCGCAGGATACCGCTGAGCTGAAAATTACGGACCTGCAGCTGTTCAGGAAGTTCATCGATTACCTGAAACGTTACCGGAAAAGGATAATCGTTTTTTGCAACCAGCTGAAGTTGATTTTCGTCTCCGTTACTCAGTCTTTCCGGCGACTCCCTTTTTATTGTAACAGCTTCCCGATTTAAAAAAAGAAGCAGCCAGTCCAGCGTGCAACCCGCAGCAAAAATCAAAATTAGAAGCTGCGCAATTCCAAACAGAACCGGCAACCCATAAGAAACGACAAACAAACAGATTACGACCGTCAGGAACCGGTAAAACCTTTTGCCAAAGAAAAGGGAGAGATAGAATCGTTTGATCAGACTCATCATTTATCTTGGAATTTCAGCTGACTGAATCAAATCCCGGATCACATCATCTGCCGTTCCGCCTTCCATTTCTTTTTCGGGAGCCAGCACCAGCCGGTGTCGCAACACGGAAGGAGCAACGTAAAGTATATCTTCCGGCACTACGAAATCTCTTCCGTTCATTGCTGCAATAGCTTTGGAAGCCTGCAATATCCCTATAGAGGCACGTGGGGAAGCACCCAGGTAAATGGATTTATGCTCCCTGGTTGAAGCAACGAGCGATACGATATACCGGATTAGTTTTTCTTCCACATGGATAGCACTTACCTGACGCCGCAGCGCAGCTATTATAGTAGCATTCAAAACTGGCTGCACCTGGTCACCGAGATGGTTACCATTGGCATTATGGTGTTTGGTCACAACCTCAAATTCCTCTTCCGCATTGGGATAATCTACCCTGATCTTGAAGAGGAACCGGTCGAGCTGTGCTTCCGGCAAATGATAGGTGCCTTCCTGCTCAATAGGATTCTGAGTTGCCACTACCAGAAAGGGTTGCTGCATTTTCATGGTCTGCCCGTCTACCGTTATCTGACGCTCTTCCATCACTTCAAATAGCGCGGCCTGTGTTTTGGCGGGTGCGCGGTTGATCTCATCTATCAGGATTATATGGCTGAAAATCGGGCCCTCACGGAACTGGAAAATAAGTTCGCGGGGATTGAACACAGAAGTGCCGATGACATCGCCAGGCATGAGATCCGGCGTAAACTGGATCCGGGAAAACCCAACCGAAATCGTACGGCTGAGTAATTTCGCAGTAAGGGTTTTCGCTACGCCAGGCACGCCTTCAATTAAAACGTGCCCGTCTGCCAGAATAGCGGCGATCAACAACTCAATCATCTGGTTCTGGCCCACGATAACTTTTCCAATTTCCGATTTTAATCTGTTGAGAGTGTCTCTGAATTCCTGCAGGTCTGTCCTTTCGGGAAATAAATTTTCTTCCATAACCTTTATACCGGTTTATTTATGAGTTCCATTTGTTGATGAAGATCCATCAATTCCTGATCTGTCAATTCCGTCTTCATCCGCACCCCGTGTATCGAGCCGACCAATATCCTGATTTTCTCCGAATCCCTGCCAGTTCGCAGCGCCAGCTTTTTTGTAAAATCATCGTTGAGCACTGAGGTCGGAATAAGGTAGGCCGATCTTACCTGTTCCAGAAATGCGGTAATCATTTTCAAGGCCAGGTTATGATTATTTTTTTGCTGCAGGTATAACCGCGCAACGGTCCTGACAAAATCCACCGAGGCATTTCCGGGAGGGGCCAAACTCAGGAGAGCGCGTTGTTTTCTTTTAGAATCAAAAATATAAAGCAACAAAAACAGAAAAATAACCAGCCAGAAAGCCCACTTCAGCGAACGGTTACCGAGAATAAACCGCAGGGCAGAAAAATTATTCCTTTGTTCATACCGGAAATAGTCGTCCCAGATCACCTCTGTAGTTTCTTTGGGAAGATAAGAAAAGGCAAAATCGTAATAGGATTTATTTTGCCGGTGCAGCAAAAAGAAATTCGAGAAAGCCAGCGGGGCAAGATGCAAAAAAATTGCGCCACCGTGCCGGTAAGGGATCCTTATAAAATCGGGTTTGCCGAGATCGTTGGTCCCAAGGACCTGTGTATGTACTGTGTCGAAGGAAACAAAATAGGCATCCCGGCAGTATCCGGGATAGATATATTGCAAGGCATTATGATTCACCGGTTCATAAAGGTTGAGCCGGAGGCTGTCGCCTGATCCCCTGGAGAGACTGTCGCTGATCTCCAGATGAAGCGCATCCAGCAAACTGTCTCCGAAAACCAGGGAAGAAATAAACAATTGATGGCCCGAAGCGGCAAACCGGATCATGGATTCCACTTCGGCTTCCTGCGGAACAACACGCGGTCCGATAATAATATAAGCTTTCAATGTTGAATTATTGTCGCCCTGAACAACCGAATCATAATAGAAACTCTGCGGAGATAAACTGTTTGTAATGATACTGGCTTTAGGAAAAATAGACGGCAGGTTTTGAAATGCATAGTAAGTGCCGTAGGGAATCTTGTCTTTTCGCCAGAGACTGATATACTTATTTAGCTTTTTGTGATTCATGCAGGAAGAAACTGCAATCATGCAGAAGAATAACATCGTATGGTGAACCGATATTTTCAATTCAGCATGGTTTGATTAAAATCATCAAATTTCTCCTGGAGATGACTGAACTGTTCAGCACCGGGAACGAACCCGCCATAGAAAATATATTCATAAGCTGTAGCGAGGAACCTGAAGTCCTTTGCCTGTTGGGGGTTCTGAAATGCAGCTGCCATTTCTGAATTCGTGGATGTGGTCCTGACCAGTATATCTTTTTTTTCGAAAATCATGCGGATGGTTTTCAAATACATGTAGCGGACCGCAAGTGAAAAATTTCCTTCCTCCCTGCATCGCCGTATTGCATCATCCAGATCTATCGGATCAGGTCCCTCGTGCTCCGGAGTATTCAATTCTCCCTTATTCCTTTTTATATTCCTGTTGAACCAGGTGAAGGAATTTTCCCTGGCGAGCCGGTAGATGGCGTATACAATGAGCAATAGAAAAATAATAAAAATGAGTGTGCGCACCACCGGGCTGCTTAATAAATCAATTGATCTTTCAAATAGATTGCGTTCGGCGGGGGGAAGTTCTTTCCAAAAAGCAGGATCATTTGCATATGCAAAATCCGGATCGCTGCGATATGTTTTTAGTATGCTGTCTGGAACCTGCCGCAAATCCGGGGTCATTATGGGGCTGGCTGCTATGGGTAAATAGCTGCTATCTGCCACTCCCGATTCCACCTGCTGGGAATCGGTAACAGAACTGGCCGATTGACAATAAACCGCTTCACTGCTGAACAGCAGAAAGGATAAACCAATGATGAAGCGGGTCAAGAATTTAAACATGGATGTTCCGTGATGGATCAGGATTTTATGAGTTCGGGTACCACCAATTTCCTGCTCAGCCGAACGGGATAAATAATAAAATACCAGATAATAAATATCAGTGAACAAATCAATATCAGCAGGCTAAGCCAGATGGGCATACCGGAATACCTGGTTACAAATCCTTCCAGGAAAGCCGCGACAATAAATACGGGCACCAACCCGATCATAAGTTTTACGCCGTCCCGGGCACCGCGTTTCAGGGATGGCAGTCTTTTGAAAGTTCCAGGGAACAACAGACTCTTGCCCAGCAGGATTCCTGCTCCTCCGGCAATAATGAAGGAAGATATCTCGAGCGTGCCGTGGATCCAGATCACCAATACAGATTTCCATCCGAGTCCCTTGGCAAAAAAATAATACTGAAAGGATCCGAGCATCACAGCATTTGTAAATAAAAGCCAGACCGTACCGAGACAAGCGAAAATTCCGGTCACAAAAATGAAAAAGGAAACCTGGATATTATGAACGGCGATCCAGAGAAACATGGAAAGTGCATCCTGGGTCTTGTACACACCGAAAGGATCTCCCTTTGCAATGTTTTCTTCTGTCATTTCCACATATCCGTCTCCAAGCACACCCCGCACAAAATGCTGGTCGTGGGAGGCTGAGAAAGCTGCCATGATTGCAAAAAGGAAAAAAATGATCAGTGAGTAAAGCAATTCACGATGATATTTTCTAACCACAAGGGGAAGCTCGGATTTCCAGAAACGGATGATCCGGGAAGATTCTTCCTTTTTATTTTTATAAATGCCCAGGTAAATACCGGAAGCCAGTTTGTTCAGGTATTCCGTGACCTTACTTTGAGGATAAAATGTCTTGGAATAGCCGAGGTCATTTACCAGCTCGGTGAACCTTTGCGCCATCTCATCGGGATCCGTAGTGGGTTCGTACTGATAGATTTTCCACTTCTCAATATTCTGCTGTATGAATTGACCTTCACGCACAAAAAGATTACATTTATTGATAAATATAAAATAAAAACGGTCAAGCTCCGAACATTGTACAAGGCCCGTTCCCAACTTATTCTGAATGCTGTCTGTCAAATTAGATACCGGATTCAATATTGAAGTCGTTTTCCCCATCAGCCCTTTCCACAGGCGGATGTTTGCCTGGTGTACGGATATACTGTTGATGTTTCTTTACTGGCTTTTTTGTGAAAAAATTATATTTGGCCTCCTTGGAAACAAAATTGCCAATAAAGAGTGGGTCTGGGTATTGCTTGGCTTGCCAGTCTTGCTATATTATCCGGCGATGGAAATACTCACCAACGGCCAAACTGTTGGCAAGAAATTGTTGGGAATCCGGGTGATCACTCTGGAAGGCGGACAGGCTTCAGTAAGCCAATACATATTGCGCTGGCTTTTCAGGACGGTGGATTTTCCCATCTGGATCTTTCCCGCGATCTTCACCAATGCATTACCCTGGTACTGCAGTATCCTGACTTTTTCCGGCATCGGCTGCGTAATTATATCTCAAAAATCTCAAAGAATCGGAGATATCATTGCCGGCACGATTGTGATCTTCACCCGTTCAAAAACATCCTGGCAGGATACGGTATTCACCGAAGTGGAAGCGGGTTACCGGCCAAGATATCCGCAGGTCATGCGCCTGAGTGACAAAGACATCAATTCATTGAAGAGTATTATCGGCACGGTCAAGAAAAAAAATGATCATGAAATTGCCTTCCGTATTGCCGAAAGAATAAAATGGAAGTTATCCATGCATTCGGATCAGGATTCGCTTGATTTTCTGGAAACCCTGCTTAAAGATTACAATTACTACACTTCAAACTGAAAATTAGCGGCCAACCGCAGCTCCCAGAATCAAAGCGATAAGGGCTATTGCATAAAATCCCAAAGCAATGATGGACAGTATCCCGTAAAACTTAAAATAGGATTTCAGATTCTTGAATGATTCGGAAAGCGTGACCTGATCATTGTTTCCCAGAGCAACCCGTATTTTGGTTGCGAAACGATAAAGATATAGGAAGGGGAAAAAACATATTATTGCTGCCCCGATATATACTAAAGCACCTAGGCTTCCTCCAAGCATGGAAGCGCCGCCCATATTCATGCTGCTCATAGTGCCCGTCAGAATTGTTCCCGCCAGTAAACCGAACAATGCAATAAGCCCACACATAATAAATCCGAGTATGGCAAGAAATCTCGCCCACCGGGCTGATTCTCCTAAGAAGACACTGGATTGCTGATCCACCTGCAAATCAAACAGATTGGTTGGGGTTTGTTGGTCCATTGGGGTTGTTTTAGGCACACAATTAAAGGAAATTCTCCCAAAGAAACAAGGAAATTGACCTGAGGCTGTTTAGTAGGCCCGCGCAAAGAGCACTCTTTGTTTGCTTGGTTTTCCGGAAAAAATGCAGGTCCCGTCCTCTGCAGGGTTATTCAGCGGTATGCATCGGATCGTGGCTTTTGTTTTTTCCTTGATGGCTTCTTCAGATTCGGCCGTTCCGTCCCAGTGAGCTGAGATAAAGCCTCCTTTTTCATCGAGGAGGCGCTCGAATTCTTCCCAGGTATTCGCAGGCGTAATGTGCTTTTCCCGGTAATCAAACGCCTTTTGAAACATCTGTTCCTGGATTTCCTTCAGTAATCTGGTCACCCGAGCCTCAATGCCTTCCAAGGGCATCGCCATTTTTTCTTTGGTATCTCTTCTGGCCACTTCCACTGTTTGGTTTTCAAGATCCCGCAATCCCATGGCAATGCGGACCGGTACGCCTTTCAATTCATATTCGGCAAATTTCCAGCCCGGGCGGTTATTGTCATTGTTATCAAATTTCACCCGTATCCCGGCATTTTTTAATTGCAGGGCCAATTCCTTTCCTTTACTATCCAGCATTTCTTTCTGTTCAGTTCCTTTGTAGATTGGAATGATCACTACCTGAAGCGGTGCAATCTTAGGCGGAAGAATCAGACCATCGTCGTCGCTGTGTGCCATCACCAATGCTCCCACCAGGCGGGTGCTTACCCCCCAACTTGTTGCCCACACATAGTCTAGTTTATTTTCCTTGTCTGAAAATTTTACATCAAATGCTTTCGCAAAATTCTGACCCAGGAAATGGGAAGTCCCCGCTTGCAAAGCTTTCCCGTCTTGCATGAGGGCTTCTATACAATAAGTGTCTATCGCGCCGGCAAACCGTTCACTGGGCGATTTTACGCCTCTGATTACAGGAACGGCCATAAAGTTTTCAGCAAAATCGGCATATACATCCAGCATGGTCAGGGTTTCTGCAATGGCTTCCTCCGAAGTCGCATGTGCCGTATGTCCTTCCTGCCAGAGAAACTCTGTGGTACGCAGGAAAAGCCGGGTTCGCATTTCCCACCTGACCACATTCGCCCATTGGTTGATTAGCAAAGGGAGGTCGCGGTACGACTGGATCCAGGTTTTATATGTATTCCAGATAATGGTTTCACTGGTGGGTCTTACGATTAGTTCTTCATCTAGTTTTGCCTCCGGGTCAACTATGATGCCATTCCCGTTCGGGTCATTTTTCAGGCGGTAATGTGTTACAACAGCACATTCTTTTGCAAACCCTTCCACATGCGCTGCCTCGCGGCTGAAAAAACTTTTGGGAATAAACAACGGAAAATAGGCATTTTGATGACCGGTTTCCTTAAACATTTCGTCAAGCGAATCCCTCATTTTCTCCCACAGCGCAAAACCATAAGGTTTGATAATCATGCAGCCCCTCACCGCAGAATAATCAGCAAGTCCCCCTTTCAAAACCAGGTCGTTATACCATTGCGCATAATCTGTTGCGCGGCTAGTGATTTCTTTGCTCATACGAATAGGAAAATCCGGCGTTTAAAGCGGATCCGGCAATGATTTTTAACCGGTCCCGGGTCAGGAATAATTAAATTCCGGGCAATATTTTTTGTAACTTTGGTTAGTGGCGCAAAAGTAGTAACTTAAGATTGAAACATCCAAATGCTTTAAGTATGAAACATATATATACCTTCTTTTTTATCGCCCTTGTAGCAATTACCGGATGTTCAGTTTATAAAAACAGCCCGACGCCGGATGATGTTTATTATTCTCCCGGTACACCCGCACAAACAGCTGCTTCATCAGACAATAATAATTATTACAGTTCGCCCAATGACAATTACGTGCAGATGCGCGTGCAGGACCCTGATCGCTGGTCTTATTTTGACGACTATAATTACGACTACTATGGAGGTTATTCCGGGCTGGGATATGGTAGTCCTTATTCCATGGGCCTGGGTTTGGGCTTTGGTTATGGACCCTGGATGGGAGGTTTTGGATATTATAGTCCTTTTAG
>PLEB01000333.1 GCA_003136915.1 Chitinophagaceae bacterium | reverse complement strand
TGTGTAAATGTGCTAATGTGTAAGTGTGAAAATGGAATACAGGTCATTTGCAAATTAGCACATTTACACATTTGCACATTATCAACAACTCCCAATTCATGAATCTCGAAATCCTCACTCCCGAACACACGTTATTCAGCGACGCAGTTTATGGTGTGCAGCTGCCTGGCGTCTCGGGCTCTTTTGAAGTGCTTGAGAAGCATGCGCCGCTGGTGAGTGCATTAAAAGCCGGACGGATAAAAGTTCTGAACGACAAGACCCATACTACGCAGTTTGAAATTCAGAGTGGTTTTGTTGAAGTGATTCACAACCGGGTGACCGTGTTGGTGGAGGGAGCAAAACACGTTTAATTAAGCTGCGGATCCGTAGGAAAATTGATCATCATCAGATAATTTCCGCCGAGAAGTCTGATCGCGTCTTTCCAAATCTCATCCGCCTTTTTATGAAAGATCAATTTTCGGTTTGCCTTGACCGGTAGCCAGGATTTTACCTTCAGTTCATCGTCAAGTTGGCCTCCTGCCCATCCGGAGTATCCGATATAAAAACGGATCTTGCTTATCTCAATCTCGCCGGAGCGGATCAGGGAAATAGCCTTCTCAAAATCCCCTCCCCAGAAGATCCCGTCAACCACTTCGTAGCCTCCCTGAATGAGGTCGGGGTACTGATGCAGAAAATGAATGGTGTCGGTTTGCACAGGGCCTCCGAAATAAACGGGTATTTCCAGATCCTCAGCGTCGAGAACCAGGTCTTTCAGGCTATATTCGTATGTTTTATTCAATAGAAAGCCAAAGCTTCCTTCGCTCTGATGCTCACAAAGGAACACAACCGACCTTTTAAAATTGGGATCTTTCAGAAATGGGTCAGCGATCAGCAATATGCCAGGGGCGGGACTGTCCATATACGTAAATTAACTAATCCGAAGGATATTGTTTAATAAATTTGTCACTCTGTAGAATGCCCGGACGATCGCGTTTTCCGGGGGAATTAATATTGTCAGTGTGAAAAAAAATTTCTCCATCATTTTTATTTTGATCAGCGTTTCACTGGTTGGGATCATCTATATCCAATCGAACTGGATCAGCACCATGGTGGAAAATAAACAGGAGGAACTTCACCATAAACTGGTTGACGTAACCACTGATGTGGCGAGAGACCTCATCGAATATAAACAGACGGCCATACTGGGTTCTCAGTTGCTTCGGGCAAAGCCAGGATTCAACCCAATGCCTTCCGACCTTCTTAAAGACCTTAAAGAGATCTGGCCTACACCACTCATCACCCAAAAATTTAGCTATGAAGAGATCCAGGACAAACTCCGCAAGGCATTCATCTACCGTGGTTTAAAAGATACCAAATTTGAATTTTGCATTTTTTCCGAAGTAGGCGTCAACACAGCCATGGGTTCCAATACCTACGAATTGAAATCACCTAATTTCTTTGAAGCGTTTACAGATACGGTCCATAATATAAACACCGTATTGCCCCTGGTTACCAGCAACAGTGAACTCAGCGGCTCGGAGCCCTTTGAAACCTTGTCGATCGTAGTACCGGATTACAAATCGGTGGTCATGAAACAAATGAGAGCAATGATTTACGGTGTAATATTTTTTACCCTGATCATCATAACATCTTTTTATGTAACGGTGCACACTTTGCTGAGACAAAAAAAGCTCAGCGAGATCAAAAATGATTTTATAAACAATATGACGCATGAGTTCAAGACGCCGCTGGCCACTATTTCCCTGGCAGTAGATGCCATGCGTAATGAAAAAGTGGTGCACGACCGCGGTAAATCAGAATATTTCAGTAGTATCATTAAGGAAGAAAACAAGCGGATGAATAAACAGGTGGAAACTATATTGCAGGCCTCGCTGATTGACCGTCAGGAACTTCAGTTGAACCTTCAGCCTATTCATGCACATCAGGTGATCCGGGATGTGATGGAAAATTTTGGCCTGCAGTTTCAGGAGATTCAGGCAAACATCATGCTCGAACTCAATGCCCGCCTCGATCTCGTGGAAGCCGACGAAGTTCATTTCACCAATCTCATATCCAACCTGATTGATAATGCTGTTAAATATTCCCGGGAAAAACCATCCATAAGAATTTCCACAAACAATACTGGAAAAAACCTGGTCATGCGCATTGAAGACAATGGCATTGGCATGAACAAAGAAACCCAGCGCCGGATCTTTGAAAAATTTTATCGTGCCCATACGGGAAATGTCCATAATGTTAAGGGATTCGGACTGGGACTGAGTTACGTGAAGTCAGTAGTGGACGCCCATCATGGAAGAATTAAAGTGGAAAGTGCGGTGGGTAAGGGAACTACATTTACGTTGGAAATCCCTCTAATCCGTAAGGAACATACACCCGTCGCCGTAGCTTAAAAAACGATAATCGTTTTCCAGTGCGAATTGATACACTTTCTTCCAATCCTTTCCAATCAGAGCCCCCACGAGTAAAAGCAAAGTAGATTGCGGCTGATGAAAATTGGTTATCAGTCCGCGTATGATTTTAAATTGATATCCCGGTACAATAAACAACTGTGTTCTCGTGATGAGTTTTTTATCCGGTTGACGGCTGATCCACTCCTGTAAGGAACGCAGCGAATCTTTTACGCTTATACCAGGATCGGTCTGATAAGGATCCCATTGGGTGATGCTCAGTTCAGACGCGGCAATATATTTATTCTGGGTTGTTTTAATGCCAAGCCAATAAAGACTTTCTACAGTTCTTAAAGTTGTTGTTCCTACTGCCGTGATATAGCCCGATAATTTTTCCAGCAGTATCTGCACAGTATCCAGATTTACTTCAATGAATTCTTCATGCATGAGATGGTCGCGCAAACGGTCAGACTTTACCGGCAAAAATGTGCCGGCGCCAACATGAAGCGTAATGTACAAACGTGAAATATTCCGCTGCGCAAGAGAATCAAAAACCCGGGGCGTAAAATGAAGCCCTGCTGTGGGCGCAGCAACCGATCCTTCCTCTCTTGCATAAATGGTCTGGTATCTCTCCGCATCCAGGGCCTCTGCCGGGCGTTTCAGGTATGGTGGAAGGGGAGTAGAGCCAAGCATGTGCAGAACTTCCGAAAAATTAATGGAGGGAGGAGACCAGGAAAATTCAATGATAAAATAATCTGTTTTTTTTTCGATGAATGTTGCCTGGAAGTCCAGTACGGCTGTTTTCTTCCCGAGCGTGGTTCCTCTTTTCCATTTGGAGGCACCGCCGATCAAACATTTCCAGCGAAGTTTTTCCTTCGCATGCATCGCCGTATGCATATCGGCGTGCGGATCAACGGGCTCCAGACAAAAAATTTCTATTTGCCCACCGGTGCGTTTATTAAAGATCAAACGCGC
>PLEB01000037.1 GCA_003136915.1 Chitinophagaceae bacterium | reverse complement strand
ATAATATTTGCGAAGCCACATCCAGCAATATATTTTTTCTAAAAAGCAAGGTCGTGTATACGCCGCCCTTGTCGGATGGATGCGTAGCCGGTGTAATGCGTCGCGAAATCCTAAGGCTTCTGCCCCAACTCGGCTTTTCCATAAATGAATCTTCTCTAAAGCAGGAGATGGTCTATGATATGAAGGGAGGGTTTCTTTCCAATGCAATCAGAGGAATACAACCGATACATAACATAGGTGAAAAAGTATATCCGCAAAAAACCCTTTCCGCGCTGATTCGTTCACTCAACAAAAATATTTCATAAACTCTTCCNNAATTTTCAAATTTTCAAATTCTCCTCCATTCCCTCATAAACCTCCACCAAAGTGTTCACAGCTTTTCTCCCCCGGTCACCCAGCCCCAGCGAATAATCATTTACGTAAAGATCGATATGCTGGCGCATCACGGATTCTTCCATTTCCTGAGAATGTTGTTTCACATATTCAGGCAACGCCGGATAATTATGTTGCGCATAGGAAACACTTTTACGGATCAGCTCATCCACCTGTTGTATGATCCCGGATTCGAAATCCTTGCGTATCACGATTCCACCCAGTGGAATGGGTGCATTTGTCTTTTCTTCCCAGAACTCGCCCAGGTCCATGAGTTTTTTCAATCCCCTCTTCATATAGGTAAAGCGGTTTTCATGAATGATCACGCCGCAATCGACGGTTCCATTTAAAACGGCCGATTCAATGTTGGAAAAGAGCATGAATTTTTTGTGGATTGCATTTGGGAAAGCGAGACTGAACAATAGATGTGCCGTGGTTTGTTCCCCCGGAACTGCCACCGTGCATTGATTGATTTCATCCAACCCGAATAGTTTTTTTGTAATCAGTAAAGGACCGACGCCCTTGCCCAGTGCTCCGCCTGCCTCGAGCAAATGGTAATCTTTCCTGATCAGCGGCCATGATCCATAACTGATTTTGCTGATATCTAATTTTTTTTCCATTGCCCAGCGATTCAGGGTCTGCACGTCTTCCAATACCGGTTCAAACCGGAAACTACCCGTATCAATTTTCCCATTTACGAGCGCATCAAAAATAAATGTGTCGTTGGGGCAGGGACTAAATCCTAAAGAGAGTTTCATCTATCGTTTCCAGTTTTTGGACTAAACCAATGAGCGCTACATTGAGGTTAGCTATAGCTTCGTCTAATTTCCAGCGGGTCTTGTCTCGGTCACCCAGCACATTGGAAATAGAGCGAATCTGCAGGAAGGGAATTTTCTCCATTAAACAAACATAATGAAGAACAGCGCCTTCCATACTTTCAACAACGGGCCGGCTCCTTTGTTTAAGTGAATTGACGCGGGATAAATCAGTGCTGATTTCATTTACCGTTATGCCTTCCCGCAAAGTGAAATCGCTCCATTCAATTACCCGTGCATAGGGATTAACCAGTACGCCGTTGCGGAAAGGAAAAATATCAGGCTCCCCCAGGCCAAGGTCAAAAATGGATTTAAAATGTTTTTGTTCTTCAACGCCCAGGTCGGCCAGCTTTTCGGAATAAATGCTGAAAACCTTGCCCATATCCTCGGGATTCGACGATCCTCCAATGCCGGCCTGAATGATGAATGCCGGGCGGTGCGTATATATTTTTTTCAACAAATGAAAGGCAGTTTGTAATTGTCCGACGCCTGTAACCAATTGTTCTGTGGTATTGGAGTGCAGGCGAAGCCATTCAGAAGTTTGTGTTATTTCCCGGGCCGTTGCTGAAACAAGCAGGATATGCATGCTGCAAATATCTGTAAACCCGGGCAATCGGCCTGATGTATTACCTTTGCAAAAATTTCGGAACGGATGGTCTTTCTGACGAGGTTAGAGCATTTTAATGCTGCGCATAAATTAATTAATCCCGCCTGGAGCAGGGAACAAAATGAAGCCGTATTTGGAGCCTGTGCCAATGAAAACTGGCATGGTCATAATTATGAACTATACGTGACCGTTAAGGGAGATCCGGATCCGGATACTGGCTTTTTACTCGATGTGAAAAAGCTGAGCACCATCATCAAAGACCGGGTTCTTGAAAAACTTGATCACAAAAACCTTAATGTTGAAGTTGATTTTCTGAAGGGTAAGATCTGTTCAACGGAAAACCTGATCGTCGGCATTTGGAACGAATTGTTGCCGCATCTTCCGCAGCAGGTTAAGCTTCATGCCATCAAGTTATATGAAACGCCGCGCATCTTTGTGGAATATTTCGGATAGGTAAAGAACTCAGATATGGAGAAAAAAGTAGCAATATACAGGAAGGAACATTTTAACGCGGCGCACCGTTTGTACGTTCCCGAATGGCCTGACTCGCGCAATCTCGAGGTATTTGGCAAATGCAGCAATCCGAATTATCACGGGCACAATTATGAACTGGTGGTAAAAGTAACCGGTGTTCCCGATGCAAAAACGGGGTATGTAATTAATTTGTCTGATTTGTCTGATTTGATCTGGAAACACGTGCTGGTTAAATTTGACCATAAGAACCTGAATCTTGACACAAAGGAGTTCGCTCATTTAAACCCGACAGCCGAAAATATTGTGCTCGTGATCTACGAGATCCTGCGCGAGAAAATAGATCCCGTACTTGGGCTTTCGGTACGTTTGTATGAAACGGAGAGGAATTTTGTGGAATATCCTGCATAGGGGAGATGGTTGTTGGATTATGAGTTATGAATGATGGATTATGGATTCAACCCATAACCCATAACTCATAACCCATCACTCATCACTCATCACCCATAACCCATAACCCATAACCCATAACCCATAACTCACAACTCATAACTCATAACTCATAACTCCAATAAAAAGGCCGTTG
>PLEB01000032.1 GCA_003136915.1 Chitinophagaceae bacterium | reverse complement strand
CCTTTATAAAACCGGTCATATGCTGCATAGATGGCTTCTTTGCGAGATTTCCCTTTCTTCAGGGCATCCTGTTCTGCCTCGACCATTTTAGTGAGCGTGGCCAGCAGGTTTTTTTGAACAAAGATTTCGCCCGGGTAAGGAGCTTCCCTTTTTTCTCCCGGATGAGTCAGAAATACTTTTTTGCTGTATGGCCATTGGCTGATCATTTTCCGGTTGGCCTGCATACTGTTGGCGATTTGCGCATCAATAGCATATCCCGCGGCCATCTGCATCGCTGGCGCCAGTACTTCTTTCAGACTCATCGTTCCATACTCGGCAAGGAGGTGACAAAGTCCGCCTGCTGTTCCCGGCGTCACCGCTGCAAGCGGTCCATACTCCGGCGGAAAATAATATCCTTTACNNCTTGTAATAGGAAACGGTGGCCGCTCCGGGTGCAAAGCCGAGGGCGTCCAGGGAAATCACTTTCTTTGTTTTTGGATTATAGATAATGGCCTGCGTTTCTCCTCCCCAGCTCAAAACATCCCACATGGTGCAAACGGCGCCCAGCATGGCGCAGGCCGCATCCACCGCATTTCCTCCTTTCTGAAAGATCTGGGCGCCCGCCTCGGCCCCAAGCGGTTTTCCGGTGATAGCCATCCAATGTTTTGCNNGATGGTGAGGAGTTATGAGTTATGGGTTATGAATGATGAATGTGGCTTAGCTCCGCGAGTTCCCAGGTAGTAAGCATCGATTTTGGGTTTGCATCAGAAGTCCATCTGCAATACCCATCACTCATCACCCATAACTCATAACTCCTCACTATCAACCATCAACCCTTTCTATCAACCAATCCTCATTAACTTTACCAAAAATCGATAAATGTCCACCATCAAGTGCCCGAATTGTCATCATGAATTTGAGATGGAAGAAGCGGTGTCTGAGCAATACAAAAAAGATCTGCGGGAACAGATGATCGCCTTCACCAGGAAAAAAGAAGAAGAATTCCTGCAGAAGTCGGCCGATTTTTCCAGGCAGCTTCAGCAACAGCAGGAATTTTTCGATAAAAAGATGGGCGAAGAAAAGAAACTGCTTCAGCAGTCCCTCGAAGAAAATATACGAAAAACCATCAGTGCTGATTTTGAGAACCGGCTCAGCCTGCTTCAGCAATCCAATAGCGACAACCAGGAAAAACTGAAACTGGCAAGACAAAAGGAATTGGAATTCCTGCAAATGGAACAGGAATTAAAAAATAAGGAGGCTGAACTGGAGCTTTCTCTGCAAAGAAAATTACAGGAGGAACGGGAAAAAATCGCGGGTGAAATCCGGAGCATTGAAGTACAGAAGACGGCCGCCAAGGAAACAGAGCACCAGCTTCGCCTGAAAGAAAAAGAGAAGCAACTCGAGGACCAGAAAAAACTCATCGAGGAATTACAGCGTAAATCAGAGCAGGGTTCCATGCAATTACAGGGCGAGGTTCAGGAACTGGCGCTTGAAACCTTATTACAGGCTTCATTCCCCTTTGACCTGGTTGCACCGGTAGGCAAAGGCGTTCGCGGAGCTGATTGTACCCTCACCGTCAGGAACCAGCTTGGGCAGGAATGCGGAAAGATTATTTATGAAAGCAAAAGAACAAAAAACTTTGAATCAGACTGGGTGGATAAACTGAAACATGATTTGCGTCAGCAGGGCGCACAAGTGGCCGTACTGGTGACCAGGATCATGCCGAAAGACATGGATTGTTTCGGAGAAAAAAATGGTGTATGGGTCTGTAGTTTTTCCGAGGTCAAAGCACTCACCGAGGTGCTGCGATATAATATCATCAACCTCTTTCAGGCTGCGCGCACTCAGCAAAATAAAGGTGACAAAATGCAGTTGCTTTACGATTATCTCACCGGTTCCGAATTCAGCGAACAATGGAGGGCCGTGCGGGAAGGATTTTCTTCCATGAAAATGTCCATCCAGCGCGAACGGGACGTGATGGAAAAACTATGGAAGGCCAGGGAGAAGCAATTGGAAAAAGTCCTGTTGAATGCGGCGCATATAAAGGGCTCTGTGGAGGGCATTGCCGGTCAGGATACCTTCAGCATGGATCTGATAGATGAAACCGACGAGATTTTGGGGATCGAATAAGGAAACAGAAGTACACGATGTCCCTATGAATAAACAAAACCCAGCACCAGATCATTGAATAGTTTGTAGTAAACCGTAAGGGATTGATCTCCCTCCTTGCGAAAGGCAAAGCTCAACTGACCGATCTCTTCGCCGGACCGGATAAAATAAGGTTCGGTCCATTGAATATGCTCCCGGAAATTCACGCCGCCCAAACCATACCATTTGAAAATGGATTCCTTTGCCGACCAGAGTAAGGTGAGTTGGCGCAGACGATGACCGGAACGATCCAGATCATCGAAAGCCAGCGCCAATTCCTTAGCAGATAAGAATTTTTCCCGGATCCGCTCGATACCGGGAACGGTCTGCTCCACATCTATCCCCACGCGGTAGCGGCTACTCACGATTGCTGCTGCAAAGGACCCGCAGTGCGATATGGAAAAATGGTATCTTTCCCCCGGCAGGTAGGGTTTGCGCGTGTCGGCCACCAGGATCTCGGAAAGGGGAAAATCATCGAACAGTTCAGTGAGCAAGTAACGGCCGGCCAGGTGTTGAAGCCTCTTTAGCGGATGGGAAACGTCTCTTTTTAATGGAACCCTTCTTAAAAAAAATGATTCGTCTTCTTCGATTTGCCAGATGGCCAGTCTCGTGGATTCGTTGA
>PLEB01000134.1 GCA_003136915.1 Chitinophagaceae bacterium | reverse complement strand
CCAAGGCACAACAGCCAACGGTTGATTCAGCGCTGATGGATCGGGTGTCAGCACTTGAACAACAGGTAGCTGATCAGAAGCCTGGTGAAAGCCATTTTATGGTAGTGGGTCTTGCTACCTTCGGTTTTGTGCAGACCAAAACAACTTTTACTCCTCTCGGTGGCACCAGCCAGTCAGCAAAATCAAATAGTCTTGGCGATGCAGATCGATATGAACTCAGTCCAATGTTGTTGTGGAGACACGGGACAAATTTCCTTATTGAATTTGAACCATCTTTTGACGGAAATACCCTGGGCGTCAACTGGGCTAATATAACCTATTTTGCTGCACCGGGATTAGCCATTCATGCAGGATATTTTGTATTGCCTTTTGGAATTTACAACAAGCGCTTAGCTGCCGGGTGGATAGATAAAGTGGCACCTGATCCTGTGGGGATAGATTTGCCGGGTACAGATTTTGGGATCGGGGTGAGCGGCGGCATGCCTTTAGGCAATATGAAATGGAGTTATGACCTGAGCCTGACCAACGGACTACAGCTCTTACCAGATGGGGAAATACAAAATGTAGGTATAGTTGATAACAATAAAAACAAGACGGTTACCGGGAGACTTGCACTGCTCCCTTTTTCCAATTCATCTCTTGAAATTGGTGTATCCGGTTTATACGGTGGCGTTGCAGATGCAGGTTCTAATTATAATAATGCGAATACCACCATGTATGGTGTTGACCTTAGTTTTGTAAAAAACATTAAGCCATTTCTCATCAATCTGAAAGGGCAATACAGCAGGATCAAGGTTAACAGTCAGAATTATATAAAACCCACTGATTCTACGGCTTATACTTTCGATAATAAGACCACTTCGGCATTTGCACAAATATCCATCCGGCCGGTAACGGCAGAGAATAGGATATTGAAAAACCTGGAATTGGCATTCCGATACGTCAATTATACCACACCTGGTAATTCAATTTGGGGCCAAAATTATAATGAAGAGGATATCGGACTTGATTATTGGCTAACCTGGAGGACTGTTGTTAAGTTTACCTATGCCTGGACACATTCTGTCAATACCGATAATATTTTTGTCGGAGATACCGGCGATGTAACAAAGACGAATAATATTTATCTGCAATTTTCAATTCAGTTTTAATTTATATATTGTATGAAAACATTTAACATCAGAAAAATAACCTGGATAATTATATTCGGATTTGGAATTTTACTGGTCAGTGTAATGAACAGTTGCGTGGAGAGTCAAAAGGTGGCTGCTAAAAGTGGTGCGCAACTTTGGGCGGAAAATTGCCAAAGATGCCACAATACACCTTCGCCAAATTCATTCTCTCATGAACAATGGGTAACAATTGGCCTGCATATGGAAACAAGGGCTCAGCTTACAGACAAGGAAAGAGAAAAAATAGTTGCGTTTTTGACTCAGTAATAATCGTTTTTGTTTTACACGAAATAAATTTCAGAAATATGAAACGCTCATTTTTATATATGATGATTGCAGGTGTAAGTTTTTTAGCCGTAGAATGCGGATCAAATCCTCAACCTGCCAATAATAGTAACGCTCCTTTGGCAGACAGTAATCTTGTAAAAACAAAGACCGATACCGTAGTTGTTCTTGCGGGTATTAATTCCAAAGGAGTAGGACGTTTTCAGAATATTCAACTAACGCATCCTTTGGATGAAAAAATGGTAGCCAGCGGCAAAGCAATTTACCAGTCAAAATGTTTTGCCTGCCATAAACTCAGCACATAAATGCTGGTTGGACCTGGATGGACAGGCGTTACAGACAGAAGAACTCCTGAATGGATCATGAACTGGATCACGAATACAAAGGTAATGCTGGATAAAGACCTTGCCGCACAGGCAGACATGGCAATTTGTTTGATACGAATGCCCAATCAGGATCTTACGGATAAACAGGCAAGGGATGTTNNAGTTTTCATTTTGCAACTTCAATTATATTTTCCGGTCCCCACCGGTAAAGTCCAGCATCCAGCCCGGATATTCAGGAGGCAACAGACTCACTTTGTCAAGTTGCTCCAATTCTCCGGGGGTGAATTGCAGATCAATAGATTTCAAATTGTCTTCCAGCTGTTCCATTTTATTCGCTCCGATAATTACGGTAGTAACTGCTGGCCGCTGAAGTAACCAGGCCAGCGCCAGACCCGCAACGGTCGTACCCTTTACTTTTGCCATCGGCTGTAACTGATCAATGATATCAAATGCGCGATCCCGGTTCACCGGAGGAAAATCGANNCGAAATTTGCACGCCGGCCATCCGCTTCTTTTTCTTTATCGCGACTATATTTTCCGCTGAGCAATCCACCTGCGAGCGGTGACCAGACCATCAGTCCCAGATTCTGATCCTGCAGCAGGGGAATCAATTCTCTTTCCAGATCCCGTCCAGCTATTGTATAATAAGCCTGAAGGGATACAAATTTTGCGATCTGGTGATAATGACTGTAGTCCAACGCCTTCATCAGTTGCCAGGCGGCTAAATTGCTTGCACCGATATAACGCACTTTTCCCGCTTGAACCAGCTGATCCAGAGCGGAAAGCGTCTCTTCGAAAGGAGTTAGTGGATCGTAACTATGGATTTGATACAGATCGATATAGTCAACCTGAAG
>PLEB01000327.1 GCA_003136915.1 Chitinophagaceae bacterium | reverse complement strand
TGAACTGGTTGAACAGGTTGTTCCATAGTTTTTCCTTTTCTATTCCTTTTTTGCCGGCTTCCCTGTAGAAAGAAATCACTTTATCAGGAATTACAAAAAACTGATCGGGATCGAAGCCGAAAAATTGTTTTACCAGTTTCACTTCATCCGCACCGAGTGGTGAACCATGTGCCGAAGCAGTATCCTGCTTATTCGGACTTCCATACCCAATATGCGTTCTTATCCTGATCAGGGAAGGCCTGGTCGTTTCTTCTTTTGCTCTCTTCAGCGCTTCGGCAATTGCATCCACATCATTCCCGTCGGGCAATTCCTGAACATGCCAATGGTATGCTACAAATCTTCCGGAGACATCCTCATTGAAGGTAAGGGCTGTATCTCCTTCAATCGTAATATGGTTATCGTCGTATATATAGATCAGTTTACCCAATTTCATATTTCCGGCAATGGAAGCAGCTTCGGAGGAAATGCCTTCCATGATGTCTCCGTCGCTGCAAATCGCATAAATATTGTAGTCGAATAAATTGTATCCGGGCTTATTGTACCGCGCAGCAAGGTATTGCTGTGCGATGGCCATGCCCACGCCATTGGCAAAACCCTGACCCAGGGGCCCGGTAGTCACTTCAATTCCGGCAAGCAATCCAAATTCCGGATGCCCCGCCGTCTTGCTGTGTAATTGGCGAAATTTCTTGATATCGTTCAGCGTAATATCGTATCCTGTAAGATGAAGATAACTGTACTGCAACATGCAGGCATGACCGGCCGACAAAACAAACCGGTCGCGGTTTGCCCAGTTCGGATTTTGGGGATTATAGTTCATCACTTTTGACCAAAGCACATGGCCTACCGGCGCGAGCGCCATAGGTGTTCCCGGATGACCTGAATTCGCCTGTTGAACAGCATCCGCTGCCAATACCCTTACTGTATTAATGCATAATTGTTCTACACCTGCGGTAGTTTGTTCAGTTGCTTCTATCATAGTATCAAATTTTCTGTTTATTCTTCATAAACCTTGCAGCGGCAAAAGTATTAAGATTTCAGTGATGGGGGTGATAAATTAAAAAGTAAAAAGTAAAAAGTAAAAATTGGAGCGTTGAGCGCTTCTGTTTTAAGTGGGCGGATCATAGCCAGAAAGCCGGGGAAAGGAATATTAGGCTCCAATTTTTACTTTTTACTTTTTAATTTTTAATTTTTAACTAACTTCCCCGCCACCATCTCCGCCTCCTCAAGCGTCTTTGCTACATCGGAGCTGTTATATTCAGGAGTATACAATTTCATTTCGCATTCATTCAGCAGGTTTTTCAGTTGGAGGATCTCTTCCTCATTCCAACCCTTGGATTTGAGTCCGGCCGAAATATTGAATTTATTCAATTCACTGCCGGGCAACTGAAGCTTATCGGATACCGATTTCCAGATGGCGCGATTTACGGATGCATAGAAACTTCCAAAGTCGCCGGTTACCAACAGCTCTTTTGACTCCTTCAACGGATCCGGTTTGATATTTGGTTGAAGAGGGATGGACACATCAGCAGCAGGAGTCGTTTTTGTTCCATTAGGGCCCACCGGCCGGCCGTTCACTTTTGCGTGGTCGGTGTCTTTTGTGCGTCCGGCAGATTTTGCAGAGGTTGTAACTGCCGCGCTGCCTACGAACTTTCTCCGCATTAGGAAATAGATACCCATGGCGACTATCAGTATGCTACTGATAATCCAGACAAGATTTTTTGTCCAGCCTCCCGCTACCAATGTTGCGGCAGCCATCGGAAGCGGTAAGGATTTACGTCGGGTTGCGTGGTGGATCTCGATATGTACAGGATCGGACTGAACGGTTTTATATGTGTTGACGGCCGGGTCAAAATAGCCGAGTTTGATGGGAGGCAGAACAAATTTCCCGGGTTTGGAGCAGGTAAAACTATAAGAAAATGTTTTCGATCCGCTGAGCGGCGCGCTTGCCTTATTGATATTTTCTTTGCTGCTGACATCATAGGATTCCATATCGGAGGGCCAATTCACCGTCGGTGCATTGATCATCGGCAGGTTCCCCATGCCTTTTACAGTTACGGTAAGCGTGGCGGCATCACCCGTATCAATTTCTTTTGAATCTACAGTAGCCTGTATGGAATACTTGCCCACAGCGCCATTGAAATCTGCTGGCTTATCAATTTCGGGTAATGGCTTCACATGTACGCTAACCGGTTTACTATCCAATGTAAGATGTTGGGTAAAGGGTGTACCCTGAGGGTCGGGTTCAAATATTCTGTCAAGCAAACTGCCAAGCCCATGCCCGGTTGCGGCAACTTGTTTGGCATCCAATTTCACGAAATAAATATCGTTGTCAATTTCCACCGGATCCAGGGAAACATCTCCCGCCTGCAAAGGGATAAGCTGCGCCTTGCGGATTACATGTACTGTAAAATTCTTTCCGTTAGCTTTTTCTATGGAAGATTGATCGCTGTTGGGGTCCAGCATATCGTAAACGCTGAATCCATTCAGGGATGGGTTAGTCATTACCCGTGAATCGGAACGAAGCCGGGAGTACAGTTTGTAAGTAACAACAATGGGTTCTCCAAGGTAACAATCCTTTTTACTGACATCTACCTTAATAAAAAAATTCTTCTTTATTTTATCTGCAACATTCTCTCCGGGTTTAACAACCTCTTCCATTTCCACCTGCGGCTGAGGAGCGGGCCAACCCGGAAGGGGTATGGGGTTGTAATTATTGGGTGATTGCGAATTTCCGTAACTGCTCACACTTCGGACGTTGATGGTAACCGGATTGGATCGCATCTGTTTCCCATCTATTGTTGCCACGGCTCCTTTGATCGTGAATTTGCCGGAATGCTTTGGTTGCAAAACATAGCTGACGGATTTATTCTGGCTCATGGTGCCGTTAACAACGCTCATGCCAGTGGACTGGCTCGGGCCCTGTATTATCGTAAAATTGGGAAATGCAGGAGCTTCCAGGTTATCGATCTGTTTCGCGTTTTCGATTATGTATTGGATCTGGACATAATCGGATTTCCCCATATCTTTTGTATTTGCTTCGGTAGTAAAACTCACCTGAGCCATTGCCTGACCAACCAGCAGGGAGAGCCAAAGAGGAAGAAGACGCCGGAATGGTAAAAATGAGACGATAACCTTGGATTTAAGTGAGAAAATCTTCACAAAGCAAAGATAGAAACAGGGAAAGGGGATGAATAGAAAAACGAACTAAAAAACCGTTAAAACGNNTCAAAGATCTCCCAACAAAGGCCTGATCACAATGTCCTCCACCAGCGCCGCGGGTGAGAGCTTGCTGATCTGTAAAATGGTTTCTGCTAAATCGGAGGGTTTCATGATCCGGTTAGGGTCCACTCCGCTGCCTGACCAGGAGTCGGTATAGATAGCTCCGGGATAAATGCCCGTTACTTTAATATTATAGGGCTTCATCTCTTCCCGCAGGTTCTTTGAAAATCCCGACAAAGCAAATTTGCTGATACTGTAAGATCCGCCGTTCGGATAAGCAGCAAGTGCGGCAATGGAGCACACATTAAAGATATGTCCGCTTTTCCGCTTCATCATTGAAGGCAATAACGCACGCGTTAGGTGATAGGCGCTGAATAGATTGATGCCGAGCATATTTTCCAAAACCCCTTCAGCTTCATTGTATATACTTCCCGGAATAAAATTGCCCGCATTATTGATCAGTATATCTACATCTGCCTGCTGGTCCAAAATCCATTTACCAAATCCGGCCGACCCTTCTTTCAAAGAAAGATCAAATGCCTTGGCCTTGATCTTTTGATTTGGAAATCGCCCCATCAGGGACTCCAGGGCATGGTAAAGTGAAACTTCATTCCGCGCCGTGAGATATAAATTATGACCCTCCTTCGCGAAAGTTTCAGCCAGGGTATAACCGAGGCCCCGCGATGCACCGGTAATGATGATGTTCATGGGTGCAATTTAGCGTTTGAGCGGGATTTTGGTGGAAGTGAATTTGAAAATTTGGGAATTTGAAAATTTGAAAATGCTTCGTCCTCCGTAGCTTCAGCGAAGGAGGATGTTTTAATTATCTGATCGTGGAAATTATATAGATCTTGACGGGATTTCAAAGAAAGTGCGTACAAGAGCTGAACCCGGATCTGGCGGGTGAATGCAGTAAATTGCAGGATGCGGTACCATCATCTATTCTTTGATCTGGACCATAAGCTTTGGGATTTTGACAGAAATAGCCGGGAAGCACTGCAGGATATTTATGTTTCTCTCTC
>PLEB01000420.1 GCA_003136915.1 Chitinophagaceae bacterium | reverse complement strand
AAAAGTTAGTATTAAGTTAAACAAAATTAATGTAAATATGATTCTAAGAAAAAATGGCTGTCAATTCAGGTCCGGATGCGCCGGAAATTTGAATTTTTGATAACGAGTCGTTAAGGGCTGATTCCCGGGTTTTTAAGATGGCAACCCGGGTGGATATTCAATCGTAGAATAAGAAACAGGGTGCTTCAAAAAAATACGGCTATTGGAAAAATTTTACTTGTTTTAATCATCATGGGAATTTAATATCATCTCAAATCCAATTAAACCTGGTATCATGTGTAAGAGAATTAAATTTGAAGGATTCGTCCTTTTGTTATTGGCTTTTGTTCTTGCCATTATTTCTTGTAATAAAGATATGTCACACGGAAACAGCCCGGGTTCTTCACCGGCAACTTCCTCGACTTCTCCCTTTATTGCGGTGGCCGTGGATTCTACAGGCAGGGACTCTATTTTTATTATTCAGCCTTTTGCGTATGGATATTTCAGGGATTCGATCGATAAGTCAGGTTTGCCCGACAGCGTTTTGAATTATCTGAATACTAACTANNAATTTTGAAGAAGTACTTGAACAACGAGAGCCCGGTGATTTAAACGGAGATGGACGCCATCATGGAGGCCGCTACAGAAACCGGAATGGCCAGCAGCAGGACAGCATTTCTGTTGCAGCCCTGCCATCCTCTATTACTTCGTACATGGCAGGCAATTTTCCGAAGGATACCTTGTTAAGAGCTTACCAGAATTTTGATAGTACCATACTGGTTATTTCTGCAGACAATGGCCTTTATGCGACTCTTTTTTCTTCATCAGGAAATTTTATAAAAAGAATTTCATTATCTCCCCAGGTTGCAGCCGATCAACAGATAATGCAGGATTCTTTGCCGTCAAATGCACTTACATTTCTTAGCAACAGCTTTCCAAACTATGTATTTGAAAGCGCTCTTTCCTTAACGCTTAATAATGTGGTGCAGGGATATGTAGTGGTGATTGATGCGGACAATACAAAGTATTCTGTTTGGTTTGACGCGACAGGAAAATTAGTCGCTATAAAAACCATCTGGTAAAAATAAAAGCGGACCAAAGCCGCGCTGGATAAGGGATTGAGGCAAAAAAAGAAATGTGCATAACTATGTGTGTAACGCGTGTAAAAGAGAACTGTCAAAAATTTGGAAATACCTGTGTCCGTCATGTACTTTAGTGTGGTAATTGAGAAACGGAAATCTGTAACAAGAATGAAGGGACTCAATTGAGAAGTGAAAATCTGTAACAAGATAGCAACAACTCAAGGGAGCATCGGGTCAGTAAGTACAAAAGGGAAACCTGGTAATACTAAAAAGGCTTGGTGCTTTTCCTTTTATATCAATCGATGAGTTTTTGTCGCTTCCGGCAGGATTGAGCCTCCCTCCTTCCATCTTCACCGCCCTTCCGCTTTATTCGGCCAGAATGTTTGCATCTTCCGCCGCAGGAATGAAACGCTTCGGGCAAGCTGATCGATACCGTCGACGCCATCTTCAATACTGATCCAGCCATCAAACCCAACCTTTTTTAACTCCTGGAAGATCGCGTCATAATCATTCAATCCCTTGCCAATCTCCCCATGGCGGAGGCGGGCAGCATAACCTTGTACTCCAGCCTCCTCTTTGCGGAGATCTTCCAGGGTTCCCTGAACCAGGTAACGATCACTTGCATGCATGGTAAACACCCGGTTTGAGATACGCTTCAGTAATTCCAGCGGATCCTCGCCGGCCAGATAAGCATTGCTGGGATCGTAGTTTACGCCGAAATCCGGATCATCGATGCTGTTCACCAGTTTACAAAACACATCTGCCTTTTGTGCAAACTCCGGATAATCCCAGAAATCATCTTTGTAATGATTTTCAAGGATCAACGATACGCCATGCTCGTGGGCATAAGGCAGGCAGGCTTCGATACAATGCACTGCAAACTGCAAGCCTTCGTCGATGGATATTTCTGGTCTGCGCTGGCCTGACAAAACGCGACAATAAGATCCGCCTAAAACCTGGGTCATGTCGATCCATCGTTTTTGTTTCGCGACCTCTTTATTCCTGAATGATAGATCGGGATGGGTGAAATCAGGCGAGCAGCACATCATCGGAATTTGTTTGCCGTGATCTTCCACCAGCCTGCGGAAACGCAACCAGTTTTTTTCATCTGCCATTTCAATAAAACCAGCATACCATTCCAGACCCTCAATATCCAGGTTTGACGCAAGCTCAATCCATTCGGCTATCCGCATACTGCCATCCTTACAGAGTGCCTGCATAAAAGCTTTCGGGAAGACAGCCAGGCGCGGCATAAAAAAATCAGGGTTTTATTTGGAATCTTTTTGAAGGGTCGACTCATCCTTTGGCGGATTTCGTCCGANNGGCTGGAACGTTCTTATACCAATCGTCTTCCAATCCCTGATCACGTTTACGCAGAATCTCCGTTTCTGTCAGCACCCAACCCGGATTGATCTGATTGATCCGCACTCCGTTTTCACGGTGAAGTGTGTCTCCCAAATTGCGCGTCATAGTCATGAGTGCGCCTTTTGAAACACTGTATGCCAATAAATTCGGCTCTCCGCACCAGGCATTTACCGAGCCGATATTCAATACGCAGCCCCGGTTTTTACTTAGCTGAGGCAGGGCCGCCTTGATGAGTTCGAAAGGTGATAGCGTATTCACCTCAAGTACCCTGCGGAAAAATTCGAGATCCGTTGTGTGTATATTCGATGAAACAACCATCGCAGCATTGTTCACAATAGCATCGAGTCTGCCGAAAGCGTTAATTGCAAGATCAACCAGCCTTTGTGGTGCGCCTTCAACGCTGATGTCCTCAATATGCAATATTGAATTGCTTCTTCCCAGCTCGTTCCGGACTTCTTCACCCAGATCATATTCGAGGCCGTGAAGAATAACTTTTGCACCTTCCGCAACACAGCGGATGGCAATGGCTTTGCCAATTCCCGTAGTACTTCCGGTTACGATGATCACTTTATTTTGCAGTCTCATGGCTAAACAGGTTTAAGTACACTTTTTACCACTTCACCCCGGTGCATTTTTTCAAATGCTTCATTCCATTCCGTAATGGGCCAGATGCCGCCGATAATCGGTTTCACGTTCAGTTGTCCGCCTGCAAGCAGAGCAATAACCCTCTCCCAAATCGGCCAGTTATGACTGAAACTTCCCTGCAGGGTAATATTTTTTTGTACCAGGGGATCAAGAGAAAATCCCAGAGGCTGGGGACCCCATCCTACTTTGGTGATATGACCGCCTGGACGCACCAGTTGCATGGCTATGCTTAAGGTGATGCTGGTTCCCGCCGCATCAATGACACAGTCGGCTCCCAATCCATCTCTTTGCGTGGCCCAATCCGCAGCATTTCCAGCAATTGATTCGCAGCCATAAATTTTGGCGATGCCAAGGCGGTGCTTGTCGGCCTCTAGTCCGACAACCGCTACTTCCGCTCCGCAAAGCCTGGCCACGGCTGCACACAAAATACCAATGGTTCCGGGACCGAGCACAATTACCCGGTCACCTGGTTTAAGGCGGGAATTTTCAACAACAGCATTGAATGCAACACAGCAGGGTTCAGTAAGACAAGCCTCTTCAAAAGCCAGGTGCCCGGGAATGCGATGCAGGCAGCGCGCCGGAACCTGCACATAGCGTGTCATGGCACCATTCACCCCATATCCAAATCCTTTTCTTGAAGGATCAAGTTGGTAAAGACCGCGGCGCGACATCGGGCTATTGGAATCAATGACTGCTGCAGTTTCGCTTACAACACGGTCGCCCTTTTTCCAATCCGTTACCCGGCTACCCGTTTCCGCCACATAGCCTCCAAATTCATGACCAAGGACCACGGGATAATTTACCGTCCAGCTTTGATCTGCAGTCCACTGATGCAGGTCGCTTCCACAAACGCCAACATTCTCTACTTCAAGCAAGACATCGTCCTCGCCGATCTCAGGCTTTTCGAATTCGCGGATCTCTACCGAGCCCTTTGCGGGACCATAGTTGACAACGGCCGCTGATTTAATTCTTGCCATTTGAAAATACAATTCAAAAAAATGCTAATTATTTCTGCCAATCCTTATCTCCCCATAACTGTGTATTTTTTCGCAGATCATGCGAAGACTGCTTTCAAGATCTCCGGTTGCCGTCCTGAATGCATCTGCATCAATGGTTAGCGGAGCACCAAGTACAACCAGTGGCGCACCAAATAATGGGCATTGAATTGCCTGTTCAAGGCTGAGTCCGCCTACAGCCTGCACCGGAACAGAAACAGCCCCCACAATTTCACGCAATTGGGTCATCGGACTAGGCATAGGCAAACCGCGGGCTGCAATTCCCCTCCGTTCATCATAACCAATATGATGAATGATATAATCGCATCCCAGCCCTTCCATCATTTTCACACCAGCAACCTTATCCTGACAACCCAGGTTGTCTCCCATAACTTCTATTCCAAAATCGCGTCCGGCATCCACCACGCGGCAGATGGTCTCCTCATGCGCCCTCGCCATGACAACAACATGTGTTGCGCCTGCGCGGGCCATCATTTCTGCCTCAAGATAACCCCCGTCCATTGTTTTAAGGTCGGCAACGATGGGAAATTGCGGAAAAGCTTCACGCAATTTTCTTACTCCGTGCAAACCCTGCGAAAGGATCATCGGTGTACCCGCCTCAAGCCAGTCAACGCCGGCCCGGATGGCCATTGCGGCAGTTTCAAGCGCCTCATCGAGATCGATCAGGTCAAGCGAAATTTGAACAATGGGTTTCATTTTGGTAGCGAATCAATCCAATTCTTTTATTCTGATATTTCTGAAATAAATAGGCGCCCCTGCATGCTTGCCCTGAAATCCAACATGCCCTTCCAGTTCAATCGAAGCCAGGGGTTTACTGAGCCAGGCCGGGATCTTCGTACCATCCGGATTAGTTTGTGCCGAAGTATACAAACTCATATCGCAGGTATTGACCAGCTCGCCGTTCAATACTACCCAGATTTTTCTGCCAATGCAGGTGATGCTGTAGTGATTCCATTCTCCCGGCTTTTTTACTATATGTTTGGTTGCCGCCTGGTGGCCGAATATTGCGGCGCATTGCCAGCTTGGGGGTGAATTGGCCCATTCGGAATCAAAATCATCTGCGATTTGAATTTCAACTGAGTTTTCTGTCCATTTTTTCATATCGCTTCCATGCACAAATACGCCGCTATTCGTTCCTTTTGCATTTTTAAATTCAAGATCCACGATAAAATTATGATAGGTCTTTTTACTCCAGAGTGCTTCATCTTTAGTAGCAGTTATAATTCCATCATGACTGCTCCAGACACCCTGAGGGAAAATACCATTGGAAAGATCAGCATTAAACAGATCTGTCCATCCTGCCCCGCCCGTGTCAGGATGCGTAAGCGCCGGTTCCTGCGCCTGCAAAATATTTATCAGGGCAAATAAAAGAATGACCAGTAAAGGAGTTTTTTTTCTCATGTTATCATGTTTTTTGAATTATTTTTTTCTTTTTAACAGCGTGGGTCCCATCCGGAGTTTGGGAATTTGATACCAATTTAAGCAAATCATACCGGGAATCATTTCCGGGTTAACACGGTCAGCAGGAACATATAATTGTCTACCAGGAACCCTTCATATCCCCAGCATTCGCCTGTCCAGGATTTCCAGTCTTTGGTTTTCCCGTTTGCACATCTTCCTTGGAAATTTCCGGCTGACATACTTTTGAGCAAAGGCAGGAGAATGTTATCAGATTCTTTATCCCTGCCAAGTATTTGAAGTGCACGGATCGTGTAATACGTAAAGCAAGCCGTTGTTCCGCCGTTTTCATAGATCTGAAATCCATCCAGGTTATCGGCTCTTTTACCTCCGCCAACCTCGGGATTTAGATCGGTGTAATCTGCCCTGATTACAGGTATCAGATTACCGGGCAATCCCAATTCGAAATTGTTAAACCCGACATCCTTCATTTTGAGCAGCAGGCTATCCATGATTCTATTGGCGAGATCATGTTCTATCAGGTCGTAACATATGGCGACGCCACTTACAAAAGTGAAATAGTAATCATGCAATTGCCCATCCGCACTTTTCCATCCGGCAAGAACACCGGTGGCCGGATTGTAAAATGTGCTCGTATAAATTGCTTTTAGTTTCGCGGCCCTGGATTTAAATAAGGCGGCATCCCCGGCGTGACCGCAGGTCCCCGCCGTTTCCTCCAATAATTTCAAAGCATGATAGGCCAGGGCATTGGAATAAGCATCTTTATGGCCGAAACCAATCGTGTCCCACCAGTTTGCCGGCCGCATGGTATAGTCCCCTTTCCAACTTCCGCTATTTCCCGACAAACAGAATTCCAGCAAGCCATCCTGATCCGAATCCGTCATGAGCATTTTATTTGCCCAATGCATAATACCCGCATAATTGCGATTGAACCAATCCTTATCTCCGCTGCCCGATGCATAATAACAGGCTGCAATAAGTAGTGACGGATATGAATCCAGGTAATTGCAGGATGTGGCCGACTCAGGAATATCGAAGTTCTTATTATAATCATATCCAAGCAGGCCGTATCCCAGATGACCCGCCAGGTAACGATCGAGGGTTTCCCTGACCAAATCCACAGCCCTGAGTCCCTCAGCGAGTGGAGGAGTCTTCAGCGCCACTGCTGCATAGGTAAACAGTGTAAAGGCACATGCATCGCTTGCTGAATTATTGGCCAGCAGTTTAAGGAAAGGATTCAACTGAAAAATACTAATGAAATTCCTGCGGAAACAGTCGTATCGTTCATCCCGGTCAATCCCTTCTATTTGCGGGTGTATGCTCACG
>PLEB01000238.1 GCA_003136915.1 Chitinophagaceae bacterium | reverse complement strand
GTCGAGGGTACTCGATAAATTCGATAGTTCCCCGGCTTTTGATCACATCCTGATCCACACGGGTCAGAATTATGATTACGAACTGAACCAGGTTTTTTTTGAAGATCTGGGTTTACGCAAGCCAGATCATTTCTTAAATGCAGCGGGAAAAACCGCATCGCAAACCATTGGGCAAATTATTATTGCGATTGACAGTCTGCTCGACGAACTAAAGCCGGATGCTTTTTTAGTGCTCGGCGATACGAACAGTTGCCTTTGCACCATCCCGGCAAAGAAAAAGCATATCCCCATTTTTCACATGGAAGCGGGCAACCGTTGCTTTGATCAGCGGGTTCCGGAGGAGATCAATAGAAAAATCGTGGACCATATCGCAGATATTAATCTCACCTATTCTGATATTTCAAGGGAATATTTGCTAAGAGAGGGAATACCGGCAGACAGAGTGATCAAAACTGGAAGCCCGATGTTTGAAGTATTGAACCATTACCTTCCGAAAATAAAACAGTCCACCATATTAAAGCAGTTGAATCTTACTGCCGGCAAATATTTCCTGGTAAGCTGTCACCGGGAGGAAAATGTAAACAGCCAGAAGAATTTTCAACATTTTACTGAAATTCTTAACGGCATTGCGAATCAATATCATATACCTGTAATTGTATCCACCCATCCTCGCACGCGTAATATGATCGAGACTGAAAAAATAAAAGTGCAGCCGGAAGTGCAGTTTCTAAAGCCTTTTGGATTTACTGATTACAATGCACTCCAGCTTTCCGCGAGGGCGGTGCTCTCCGATAGCGGTACGATCTCAGAAGAATCTTCCATATTGAATTTTCCCGCATTGAATATCCGTGAAGCGCATGAAAGACCCGAAGCCATGGAAGAAGCTGCAGTGATGATGGTTGGATTAAATCCGGAACGTGTATTTCAGGGAATATCTCTGTTGGAAACATTAAAACCCGGAGAACGAAAATTCAGGATTGTAGCGGATTACAGTATACCGAATGTTTCAGAAAAAGTGGAAAGGATTATTCTTTCATATATAGATTACGTTGGCCGCACAATCTGGTTTAAGTAATAAGAGAAAATGATCCGGATATACCCTGATATTGAGACTAAAATAAAGTGTAATTCCTGCCAGAAGGAGTTTTATCCCAGCTCCTTTCATTTAACGGGAATGCATGTATTGTGTTCAGGTATTTGCCCGAATTGCCAATTGGATGAGTTGTATAAGGAAATGCCCGCAAGCGCGGGCTTGTTTTATCCGGCCATGGTCAGTGCGAGCGGGAAGAGAGCGGATGATATGGCCTTTAGTAATTGGTTTATCAGCGGTCTGCTAAAAGCCTATCAGACTCGGTCGGATGAAAAAGTAAATATTGAAAGGAAAATTAACAATGACAGGCAGCAGCAGGATTTGCTGATCCTGAATACGATTGATCACACGTATGGACATTCTCTTTTGAATCTCTTCAATGCAAGTCACTATAAAAAAAAACAAGGCTACCACCTATTACTGCTGGTACAAAGGGAATTGTTATGGTTGGTTCCTGAAGGAGTTGACGAAATCTGGGTTGTAGATATTCCCTTTTCAAAAGGCGGAATTTGGTTTAACTTCTTGGGCAATGAAGTGAATAATAAAATCAGGTGTTATTCGCGGGCATGGCTATGCCGCTCCTTTCCCCAAGCAGCCGAAGCTGATTTTAACATCGAAGAATTTTCACGGGTCAGACCTTTCCCATTAGAAGACTGGGATAACCGATTGATTAAACCGACGATAACATTTATCTGGCGCACCGATCGTTTTTGGAAACGAGCCCTGCCCCGCTGGATAGATAATCGATATTCAAGGGCCTTTGCTCCGAGGCTGGTGCGTAAGCTAAGGATTAAGATTCAATTTCGTTGGATACTGGAATTTGCAAAGGAGCTTCAGAAAAAAGCGCCGCATGTGGATTTTGCAGTCGCCGGAATGGATACGAGAAAAAACAAATTGCCAGACTGGATAAAAGATTATCGCTATCCCAAACACAATGATGACAGCGCGAAGGAGCAATGCCAGCGGTTTGCAGAAAGTCACCTGATCATTGGTTGTAATGGTTCCTCACTGGTTTTGCCCAGCTGTCACGCAGGTGCCGTAATGAATATTGTACCGAGTGATGGATGGATGGTTTCCGTCGGGAGTTTCCATTTCCGGTTTACTTCCCTGGCTGATACTTTCTTCAGATATTCTCTGATCCCGCCAGAATCATCTATTGAAAGGATAGTTAAAGTCGCTGTTCAGATTTTGAGGGATCGGTCCATGGTGCAAATCGTCTCCGGGAAGCCTTGGAATGATCATGATACAGACATTGCTTCCCATGAATGGGCCGATTTCAGAAAAAGGATTTTTGAAAATACCAGGTTTTTTAATGAGGAAGAGGGCATGATAAGTCGGTAGTAATGGAAATTTTATTAAAGCAAATCAAGGATGCATTAGCTACGCACAGCACGCGCCAGGCATTTTGCTTCCTGGATACTTTCTATTCCTACCGGGATTTAAGTAATCAGATCAGTAAGATTGTAAATCTTTTAACGCGTAAGATTCCGGATACTTCCACGAAAANNAATATGGTTATGTTCCGATTAACCTTTATCTTCCACAGGACAGGAACAAGGTTATTATCCGGGAAGCGGATATAGAGTATATTCTTTCTTCGTCGGACAATTTGACCGCAAATGATCTTGATGAGTCTCTGGCATCCTTCATCCTAACCTCAGGTTCAGACACCGAAAATTCTGGAGAATTGATTATTCCATCCTTTAGTGAGGGTAGCATCGCTTATATTATTTTTACTTCAGGTAGTACTGGTATTCCAAAAGGAGTGCCGGTTACTCAAGCCNNATGATATTGAATGCTCAGATAGGTGTTTGCAGATGTTTGAATTGACTTTTGATGTTTCCATTTCATCTTTTCTTTTGCCTCTGCTTCGCGGCGCTTGTGTTTTCCCTGTGGGCGGTGAAGGGATTCGATATATACAAACTCTAAAATATATTCAACAATATCAGCTTACCAGCATTCAGATAGTCCCTTCTATTATCAGATTGGCTGCACCACTATTAAATCGATTCAAATTTCCAAGTGTCAGAAATTGCATTCTTACGGGCGAAGCCAGTTCCATTGATCTTATTCCTGAATGGCAGGCTTGTGTGACCAATGCACGGATATTTAACTTTTATGGCCCTACAGAGGCAGCTATATTTTGTTCATTCTATCGATGTAGCGATAAGGGCCTGAAAAATTATAATGGGATGCTTGCGATAGGAAAGCCTATGGGAAACACGGAGCTTTTGATCCTGGATGAAGATCGCCGGGAGGTTGACGTTGGATCTAAAGGGGAATTATATATTGGAGGCTCTCAGCTTTCGAAAGGATACTTGAATAGTCCTTCCCAAAGCTCGGAATCTTTCCTGGAATTGGCGGACAAAGGTAATAGGGTCTTTTATAAATCAGGCGATATGGTTTATATGGATGGAGACGGAGAGATTTATTATTGCGGAAGATTTGACAATCAGGTAAAAATTCAAGGGTTCAGGGTAGAGCTAGGTGAAATTGAGTTTCTCGTTCGTGATAAGTTTCGAATTAATAACGTTGTCGTAGTATCAGAAATAAAAAGAACCGCGTCTGAATTAATTCTCATTCTGGAATCCGGTGAGTCAGGAAATAATGATTCAATATTAAACTACCTGCGACACAAATTACCTCAATACATGGTTCCGGCAGGAATAATTAGGTTGAAGGAATTTCCGCTAACCAGCAGCGGAAAGACAGATCGGAGAAAAATAAAAGAACTCATTTCTGTTGGAGTGGAATCAATTTAATCTCAATAACCTATTTTCCTTGTACCGGGAAATTGAGCGTACATATCCGGGAACATCGATTCACAATTTTAATGATTATTATGTTGTAAGGACGTCAGGAGCCAAGTGGCCCAATATAGCATATGGGATGAAACAAGAATATATTACTGAGGAAACAATACACTCTATTGACAGGGAGATGAGTGATCTTAACATGCACCCGTATCTCATCGCGGAGTATACCTCAGCTAACTATGAGAAATTAACGAAATTCCGATTCCGGCCCGCAGAGCGTTGGCAGGGAATGTACCTGGATAATTTAGGGGAATTGATGGCTCCCGAAAGAGATGGCCGGTTGGCCTTTGTTTTTCCCGAAGGGAAGGAGATTGAGTTATGGACTAATCTGGTATCAGATGCTCTTTTTAATACCAAATACTTGCACTATGAGATCTTCAGGCTGCTAAAGGAAAATGGTACCCTTCTTGTTGGACTGAAAATTAAAAATGAGCTGGTTGGAACAGGAATGGTTTATTGTGATGAGGCAGGAATTGCCGGTATTTACATGATTGCCGTTAAAGAACAGTACAGGGGAATGGGCTTGGGAAGAATGCTGGTTAATTTTTGTCTGGAGCAGATACGAGAAAGAAAAAATAATAAATGCATTTTACAATCGACAAAGGCTGCCACTTCCCTTTATGATTCTTTAAACTTTAAGCGATGTGGCACTTACTTGTTATACTGGAAAATGTAAATAGCGAATATGGACAAGAAGGCTGAGATCTTAAAAGAAATAGAGTCCATTTTTAGAAGAGAACTGGATTCTTACGGATTGAAAATTTCATATAATTCTTCGGCGGCCTCTGTGGAGAAATGGGATTCGATTACAAACCTTATATTGATTTCTGCCATTGAAGAAAAATTTAATGTTACTTTTTCCGTTGACGCCATTTTTACTATGGAGAACGTCGGCGACATGGTTGATTACATATACTTAAATTCTTTGGCTTAAGTATGCTGTCCATTTTGCGTTTCTTTTACCGTGTTTACAACTTTATTTTTCACGGCCGATGTTATCAATGGCTAATAAAAAATACTTCTTTCTTTAGGCCGCTATATGAAACCAAATACAATGAAAGCCCAATTGCCTTCGGGCAATGGTTTAGATATAAGATTTTAGGAAAAAATTCAGGCCCGTATTGGCCAATCCATCCGACATCGACTTTTAGAGGTAGCTGGAAAAATGTTTATGTCGGCATTGATGCTGCTCCGGGAGTATCACCCGGCTGCTATATACAGGCAATAGGGAAAATATTTATTGGCGACTATGCGCAGATTGCCCCCAATGTTGGGATATTAAGCGCAAATCATTTTATGCTGGATATTAGAAAACACGTAATGAATGAGGTGAAGATTGGTAAATATTGCCGAATCGGTATGGGTTCGATTATACATCCTGGAGTAGTATTAGGAGAATTTACCACGGTTGCCGCTGGCTCAATAGTCACGAATTCATTTCCTCAAGGATATTGTGTTGTTTCAGGCAATCCTGCCGCTATTGTGGAGGATTACAGTGAAAAGATGAACTTAAAGGAGAAATTTCTACACTACAAAAATGAATTTGAGTATAATGGATTTATTCCATCGATCCAATTTGAAGCTTTCCGTAAAGAATATCTTTCCCTTTGATTATAACTATCATTGACTACGGTGTTGGTAACCTGGCATCCGTAAAGAACATGCTCAAGAAAGCCGGTTT
>PLEB01000441.1:1124-3652 GCA_003136915.1 Chitinophagaceae bacterium | reverse complement strand
AATCTTATCTTTGTCAAAAGTTCAGGGAATGAAAGGTTTGATTGCAATAATGTTCACCCTTTTTTTCTTGCTGGCATCTCCGGGAGCGAAGGCGCAGTGTTCTATCTGCACGCGTACTGCACAGCAGATGGGTGATGGTCCAGCCAGTGGATTGAATACCGGTATTATTTATCTCGCTTTCACTCCGCTTGCCATCGGAGGATTCATTGGCTATCGCTGGTGGAAGCAAAACCGGGAATAAGCAAGCCGAAGATATACGACAAAAATGCCTGTTTTTTCCGTTTTCATTCCAACCTGGAATAATCTTCCATATTTAAAATTATGCATCGAAAGTGTGCGGAAGCATTCTGCTTTCAGTCATGAGATCATTGTGCACATCAATGAAGGAAAGGATGGCACAAAAGAATGGATTGAAACCCAGAAGGATATTCTTTATACTTTCAGCAAAGAAAACATCGGGATTTGCATGGCCCTCAACCAATGCAGGACCCTTGCCAGTGCCGATTACCTGGTTTATCTGAACGACGATATGTATGTCTGCCCCGGCTGGGATAAGGCATTGCTGGATGAAATTAAAAACATTGGACATCCGTTTTTCTTTTTGTCCTCAACATCTATTGAACCCGCATACACTGGTAATCCCTGTGTGATCGTGCGTGATTTTGGAGGAGACCCTTCTTCATTCAATGAGTCCGGTTTATTGCAAAAGTTCAACGAACCGGCAAAAGAAAACTGGTCCGGGGCCACCTGGCCGCCGAATGTTGTGCACAAAAAAATCTGGGACCTGGTGGGAGGATATAGTATTGAATTCTCTCCCGGTCTTTATTCGGATCCTGATTTTTCGATGAAGCTCTGGCAGGCCGGGGTGCGTTTATTTAAAGGCATTGGCTCCAGCCGGGCATATCATTTCGGAGGAAAGTCAACCTCCAGGATGGTTCGCAACCGCGGATACTATACGTTTATTTCCAAATGGGGAATGACTTCAAGCACATTCACCAAAGCTTACCTGAGAAGCGGAGAGCCATTCCGCGGAGAATTGAAAGCGCCGGAAACGGGAGCCAGTCTGCGTTTCAAGAATTGGATAAAACGGTTAAGCGCTGCATGGAAAAATTCTTCTTCACCCTGATGCGGCTGCATATGCAGTTACAAACTGGTATAAATTAAATCCCGGTTGATCAACAGAATGCTGAAGGGAGCTGTTGAGTTGTTCCCTGTCGATTCCACGCATCCGGTTTTCCACTATGAGTTGCCAGGCTTTCTCCTGCAGGAGCCTGATTAATTTTTTTGGGGAAATATGTTTGTTGTTGTTCATAATGGCCTCATAGAGTTCTCCGATGCCTTTTTCCTCAGTCGCTACCGTTTGAAAGAATTTGAGATCTGAAAAAGATTTTCCTGACTGAAACTGAAGGGAGGATTTGAGAGATTCTAAAAATAGTGATGCGCCTGCGCGGTCCGATTTATTCACTACAAAAATATCTCCGATCTCAAGGATACCGGATTTCATTCCCTGGATATCGTCTCCGGATTCCGGAACCAGTACGAGCACGACCTGGTCAGCAAGTCGCGCGATATCTATTTCGGATTGACCCACGCCTACAGTTTCAATAAAAATATAATCAAAACCTGCATTGGCAAGCAGATCGGCGATTTGAAAAATATGAGGATGCAATCCTCCTACCGAACCACGGCTGGCGAGGGACCGGATATACACCTGCGGATTAGCGTGCCAGCGGTTCATGCGGATGCGATCACCCAGCAAGGCACCGGAGTGAAAACCGGAGGATGGATCGACACAGAGAATGGCCAGTTTTTTTTTGTGTTCCACTGCATACTTTGTCAGTGCATCGACCAGGGTGCTTTTTCCTGCACCCGGCGGTCCGGTGATCCCGATTATCGGAACATGTTTGTTTTCCAGGCTCTGAAGCAGTTCTGCAGATCCCGGCATGCTGTTTTCGATGAGGGAAATGGCGCGCGCAATGGACCGGAAATCTCCGTTCCGGATGAGAGGCAGCCCGGGTGGGCTGGGGTCAACTGAATGGATTTGCATGCTTTTTCAAAGCTAAGTTAAAATCGATGTATAGGAAGGACAGCGTGCCCTGAAAATGGATTAGCTTTATTCCGGGCTCAGCATTTGATTCTTTGCAAACAAGGCAGATAAAAGAAATTTTTAAAAAAAGCGAAACGAGCGGTTAAATTTGCCCCTTGATTTTACAAATGACTGATAGATTTTTTTTCAAGGCATGACCAATTTCGTTCCCATCTTTCCTTTGTCCGTTGTGGTGTATCCCGGGGAAATACTTAATCTGCACATTTTTGAACCCCGCTACAAAGAGTTGATAAAGGATTGTTCTGAAGGTAAGAAAAGCTTTGGCATTCCAACGGTACTCAATGGAAAGATTGGAGAAACGGGTACGCTCGTTGATGTAGCCGAGATTGTCAAGGAATACGAAAATGGAGAAATGGATATTGTGACCCGGGGCACCATCGTCTTCAGGGTACTGGAGATTATCAAAACGGTCCCGGATAGA
>PLEB01000441.1:0-1055 GCA_003136915.1 Chitinophagaceae bacterium | reverse complement strand
GGTAAAGTGTTGCCGGTGATTATGGAAATGGAAGTTTTGAAAGAAAGGGTAAAGCTGAACGGCCATTTCAAGAATTTATCTTCTTTTCGTCTCGGAGAATGATCCATTTCTTCTAAACCAATTGCATGGTTACCACGCTTTGTTTTGATTTTGGTAATACGCGTTTAAAATTTGCTGTTTTTTCAGGGAGTGAACTGAAAGAGGTTCATGTATTGAAGGATGACCGGCAGGAAACCATCCGCGCCTGTCTCACAAAATACCACCCTGACAAAACGATTTTGTCTTCNNTTTTCACCAATTGAATCATCATTCCAAGGTGCCGATAACGACCCCCGTTGGAAAACCGGAAACCATCGGGTCGGATCGCCTGGCCCTGGTTGTGGCCGCGAACCATTACTATCCGGATCTGAATAATCTGGTGATTGGCCTGGGTTCCGCCATAACCTATAATTATGTTAACCGATTCGCCCAATTCACAGGGGGCAGTATTTCTCCGGGCATGGAAATGCGGTTTAAATCGCTGGAATTGTTTACGAATAAATTGCCGCTGATCGAGCCTCACTGGAATTTCCCCCTACTGGGGTATGACACGAAAACGAATATACAATCAGGCGTGATCTTCGGCATGGCAAAAGAAATAGACGGAGTGATTGAAGCCTATGAGGACCGGTATGAGAAATTGAATGTCCTGATGAGCGGAGGTGATGCGCATTATTTTATGCCGTTCTTGAAGAAAAAGATTATCCTTGATCCCGACCTGATTTTTAAAGGACTCTATGTTATCAGTGAATTCAATCAATAAATGCTGAAGTTATTTTCCGGATATTTTGTTTGGCTTTTCCTGGGTCTGATGGGTTGCTCCCTGCTGCAGTCTTGCGAAAATAATATGAAAAACCTTCCTTCTTTCAGGCAAAAGCATATCAGCGTGGATGAAGGGAAACTGATCACAGCCTATCTGAGTGAAGATGCCAAAGTGAAAGCCAGGTTAACGGCTCCGTATATGCGTAGAAGTGAGGTGGACTCGCCCTATGTGGAATTCCCGAATGGTTTGCACG
>PLEB01000211.1:351-8509 GCA_003136915.1 Chitinophagaceae bacterium | reverse complement strand
CCGGCCAGATAAAATATTCTTCACCAGATGTTCAGGAAATTGATATCGACTTGTCAGACAAAAACTTTAACGACAGCCAGCTCCAAATGTTATTTGCCATCTGCCACCCGGCAATTTCAACGGAATCGCAGATAGGACTGTCACTTCGTATCCTTTGCGGATTTGGGATTGAGGAAATCGCAAACGCTTTATTGTCCAATAAAGAAACCATTAACAAGCGGCTTTTCCGGGCCAAAGATAAATTAAGGGTTGAAAAAGTAAAAATTGAATTTCCCCCTGATGCCGAGATAGATCAGCGGCTGGCAACCGTTCTCACAACTTTATACTTACTTTTCAATGAAGGCTATTATTCCGAAAGCCAGGACACTGTATTGCGTGAAGACCTCTGCCAGGAGGCAATCCGGCTGACTTATTTGCTCGTTGAAAATGAACAAACAAATCAACCATCCGTAAATGCCCTACTTTCATTAATGTGTTTTCAATCTTCAAGGTTCAAAGCGAGAAAAAATGAAAATGCAGAAATGGTTTTATATCAGGACCAGGATGAATCCCTTTGGGATCAGGAATTAATTTCCAAGGGAGCATATTTCCTTCATCAGGCATCAAAAGGAACGCAGATTTCAAAATATCATTTAGAAGCGGGTATCGCATATTGGCATACCATAAAGGACGATACAAAAGAAAAGTGGGAAAATATTTTACAACTTTTTAATCAATTGTTGCAAATAGAATACTCACCCATTGCGGCGTTAAACAGAACTTATGTGCTTTCCAAAGTAAATGGAAAAGCAGAAGCAATCGTTGAAGCAGAGAAGTTGAAATTAGTCAACAACCATTTCTACTTTACTTTGCTGGGCGAGTTTTACAAAGATATTGACAACAGGCAGGCAAAGCAGTATTTTAAAAAAGCGCTTTCAATAGCAAAGACGCGGACTGACAAGCAGACTATACAAAGGAAAATAGACCAACTTTAAGCGGTTTCTTCCCTTCTTGTTCTTACCATCTCTATATCATCATCTCCAAATGAGCCCCGACTAGCCGCATCCAAAATCGCGGCCGACTCACCGATTCTTTCGCAGAAATCTCCACTAATAAGGCTGATTTTAGTAAATCCTGCATAAATCACATGCTCTCTTTTGTTTTTTGGCAGCTTTTCATTTTTACGCATNNAAGATAGTTTTGATATTAAGATTCCAGGGCAATGAATAAATTATTTCTTTCCAATCAATAACCTAAAAAATAACAAATGAAACAAATATCAATTTGGGCTAAGGCAAACCAGGCTACCGCCCGTATAATCATTGTAACGATTCATTTGGGTCTTGCTTTTCTGGGGATTCTTGCAGGTTGGCTGCTTGTTAAGACTAACCTTAATATTTTCGCATTTGGGTTTTACCCAGCCTTGCTGATATATATTTTAGCCTTTCTTGTATATCCCCTGCGCGCAGGGTCCCGACAGTTCAAAAACAAACACAAGATTTACATGCTTCAAAAATCCTGTGACTTTACCCTGGCATTCTGCGCTTTTTGTATGATTTGTTTTATTTCAAGAAATTGTTTTTCTACTGACTCAGAAAGATTAACCTCAACACTGGTTAATCAGGTGTCTGCCTCGAGGGGTAAAGATTCGACAGCGGAAGAAATCATTCGCTCACTAAAATACAGATCCAGAAACGAACTTACCAGGCCTGAAAAAAAGATCCTGAAGCATGAATTTTTCAAACAGCTGAAGCTATATGCAAAGGCAAAAGTAAAAGGAAACAATCTCGTAGCAGCAAAAGCATTCCTTATCATACTTACTCTTGCAGCGGCCGTTGGCCTTGCATATCTTCTGGCCGGACTTGCATGCTCATTATCATGCAGCGGAGCGGAAGGGCTTGCCGTGCTTGTAGCCCTAGTTGGTTTGGCTGGAATTATTATAGGCTCCGTTGCTTTAATCAGAGCGATACTGCGAATGTCAAAGAAAAAGAAATTAGAATATCAGCCAGGTATTTAGTTAGAATCATAATATGAACTGCTAAAATGTCCTCCCTGTTCCAGAATAAGACAAGGTTGCCCGATTTTTTTTGCTTCCATCTCAAAGTCCTTCTTGTCACCTGTATTGAATGCGAACATATCGTAATGACAGGGAATAACTACAGCAGCTCTAATCGCCTTGCCCAGCGCGGCTGCTTCCCCCGCACTTAAATTTCCTGCAACGCCTCTTGCAGGGTCATTCCCATTGATTGGCAACAGCGCAACATCTATATGAAAGGGCATTAGTAACTCTTCCATACCCTCATACCATAGCGAATCACCACTGTGGTAGATACTCCAGTTCCCAAAACGGATCACATAACCCATGAATTTGCAATTTCCTTCATCATCCCTTTCTATTTCATTGTGTTTGGCGGGTATCCCATGAAACAAGAAATCCCCAACTGAAATTGTTTTACCATCTGTTAATCCGATGGGAAATCCTTTGGGCATCTGTACGCGCTCAGTCACAAAGTCACGGTTAGCTTCAGGAATGATGAATACAATACCAGGGTTATTTTTTATCAGCGGAATCAGGGTTTCGCCATCCAGGTGATCGGTATGGTTATGGCTGGATGTAACGATTGAAATATTTGTAAGCATCTTGGGATCTACCACCCTTTCCGAGATACGAATATGTGGTTTATCGGTGTTAGCATATTTCTTCGTGAGCGAATCCGACAGGTAGGGATCCAGTAATATTCTGGTTCCCTGCCACAACAACAAATAGCCGCTTTGCCCCAGCCACCATAAATGAAATTGTTTTTCATCATGAATATATTGCTCCACTTCTGCAATAAACTTTTCGTCTTTGAGCCTTGCAGCTTTCAGCGACATATTTTACAATTGTTGATTTACCATTTGAGTGCCTTTTACCAGGTTCACCAGTTTTTGCCTTGCGGCCCATCGGGCAGTCTGGCTCAATCCGCAATCAGGCGCCACAGATAATTTTTCTGCAGTCACGTATTGAAGGCATCTTTTGATTCGTGCCGCCACATCTTCGGGAGTTTCAATGTAATAGTTTTTTACGTCGATGATGCCTACGGCCACATCCATCTTTTCTGCAAATATTTTCAGTAACTCAATTTCTGAAAATTCCCTGTTTGCCATTTCAATATGAATCTCATTCACTTTGAGATCCAGGAAATCCGGTATCATGGGCCTGATACTTCTGTACCCAACTGGTCGGCCCTTGAAATTTCCAAAGCACATATGCGTGGAGAGCCGGCATTTCCCAATAATCGGCGCTACTGTCCGATTGAAAATATCCACAAACCTTTTGGTGTCTTCTTTATAAGCATAACAACTCATAGATGGTTCATCCACGGTTATTTCTTTACAACCTGCGGCAACCAGCCCTTCCAATTCCTTACTTACAATTGGCAGCAATGCTTCCGTAATATCATAGCGGTCTTTATATGTTTCATTTGGCAACAATCTTCCGCTCAGCGTATAGGGTCCTGGTACGCTTGCTTTAAGAACAGGGCCCTTGGGAGCGAGTTTTTTCAAACGTAAATATTCTTTTATAACGCCCAGGCCTTTAGGGGCCGCTAATTTGTCAATGATATTATGTTTGCCTCTTTGATCATGAGCAGGCGGACCAAATTTTCTGGTCTCGGTTTCATTGGCTCGGATCCCGGTGATATATCCATAAAAAGAAAGATTGAAGTCTAGCCTTGTTTGCTCGCCATCCGTGATCGTATCCAATCCCGCGACTGTCTGGTCATGAATAGCAGCTACTACAGCATCTTCGATCATCTCTTCAATATCCGAGGCCCCAAATTTATCCAGGTTTTGACATGCAAATTCAAGCCATCCCGGAAAGGGATAGCTTCCAACTACGGTCGTTCGAATTCGTTGTTGTGCCATTTCTTATTTACGATTTATACAATTAATTTCCAGCCAGACGATATACCTCCGCCATTCGATGGGCGTGTTCATCGTAGGCGGATTCAAAAAGCGATTGAGCTCTTTCTGCACCTACAAGAATTGGTGCCGTAAGAACTTTCGGTGGTTGACCTGCTTCCGTTAACAAGCGCGCTACTTCTGCCTTGATGGAATTAACGATCATAACTCCTCCCACAGTAGAACCTGGGGATACTGGTGTTTCAAGCCCGGGAACATAGATCATGGAATCCCCTGCCGGTGCGCCGCTGTCCAACACAAGATCAGCATAATCAGTCAGCTTTTTCCCATCCTTTCTTTTACTGATGGATTTCTCCAGGTGATCCTTTGTAATCAATGCGACAACTTTTAGTCCTTTTTTCTGAAATTGTTCAGCCATTTCAATTGGAACAATATTGCAGCCGCTTGAGGAGATTACCAGGGCAGTATCCTTCTGATCCAATCCAAAATTACGGAGAATACGTTCCGCCAATCCCGGGACATTTTCCAAAAACATAGCCTGGCGCTGACCATTAGCTCCCACTACATTATTGTGATAGGTAAGTGATAATTCTACAATGGGATTAAAGCCTGGAAAAGAGCCATACCGGGGCCACAATTCTTCTACCATGATCCGGCTATGTCCCGAACCAAACACATGAACCACCCTTCCGGAAAGTATACTTTGTGCAAACCATTGCGCTGCCATGGCAATTTTTTCCTGCTGCGCCTCCACTTTGTCTGCAATGATCCTGCAGTTTTCTACATAAGATTTGATGACATTCATGATTGAATAAGATTTTATATTAACTATCCTGCATCCTGGCAAAACAGGCAGCACCTATGGCTCCTGCCATATCACCAAATTGTGATTTCAGAATAACCGTTTTGTTACCACCCGCACGCCATTCATAGATGGACAAAAAATTCTCAAGCGGTTCAAACAAATCATTACCGGCTTCCGTAATACCGCCTCCAAGGATTACACATTCCGGCGACAATACATTGGTTATACATGCAATACCGATGGCCAGCTTTTTCACGGATAACATCCATACTTCACGCGCAAAATGATCCCCACGCCTATAGGCATCCAGTAATTCAAAAGTATCCATGAATTTGCCAAGAGATCTTTTTTGAATAGTGGCATTGCCGATGGCATCTTCGAGACTGCCGGGTATTCCTGTAATATCAGGCTCTCCTTCACTATCCAGGGTAATATGGCCGATATGGCCTGCTTTCTGAAAACTTCCCTGGTAAGGTTTTCCATCAATAAGAATTGCGCCGCCCACCCCTGTTCCCAAAGTTATCAAAACTGCATTTTTTCTATTTCTCGCTACGCCCAGTTTTGCTTCCGCCATCAAGGCACCTACCGCATCATTTAATACCCAGGTTCTGTAGTTCACAAGAGATGACCATTCAAAATTTTCTAATCCCTGCAAACGTCCCGGCATATGCGCAATAGCAGAATTTGTTTCATTGGGAAGGCCGGGAGCTGAAATGCCTACAACAAAATCAGATGTTCCCAGTTTGGATCTCAATTCTTCAATACTGGCAGCAGTTGTTTGTTTCCAGATTGAGTCATCTCCATCATGCGTGGCCGTATACAACTGATAAAGGATGTTTCCCTCCATATCCAAAGCCACCGATTTTATCCTTGTGCCGCCCAAATCAACCCCGATTGATGCTTTCGACATTGTTGGTTATTTAAAATTGGCCCTCGGAAACACTCCAGCCGCCATCAACGGCAATAACCTGCCCGGTAATAAATTTAGAATGGTCAGACAATAAAAAAACGACCGCCCCATTCATATCTTCCGGTATTCCTATTCTGCCTCCATCAAGCGGCTGCTTTGTTCGAATGAATTGCATGATATCTTCATTTGCAGCAGCTCTTTGTGACATGGGCGTTTTTATCAGCCCGGGTGCGATAACGTTTACTCTTATGTTTTGCTGAGCATAATAAGATGCCATTGATTTACTGAGTCCGATAATTGCCGATTTGCACGCCGCGTATGCATGGGTAGTAAAATATTTGGGAGAAGGGGAATTGCTCAGCACGGAACCGATATTCAATATCACTCCCCCCTGATCATATTTTATAAAATAATTTAGGGCAGCTCTGTTCGAAAACAAAAGACTCGTAAGATTGAGTTCCAGGGTTTGATGCCAGGCTTCAGCGGTTATTTCATGCAAAGGGCCGTCGCCGAATTTTCGGCCACTACCCCCGGCAACATGGTACAATCCATCAAAACCGCCAAATCGGTCAACACAGGCCCGGAGTGCTTTTTCTGCAACCGCTTCCTCCCTGGCATCTCCAATTATTACTGCCCCCGAATTCTTAAACTGAATACTTACTTCTTCCGCGCGTTCAGGATTATTGCCGACCGCAATCACGTTCGCTCCTTCTTCGATACATGCCAGAGCGGCCGATAATCCCAGTCCGTCAGTTCCACCGATAATAACTATCCTTTTATTTAACAGCCACTGCTTTGCCATGTTGTAAAGTAAACCAATTATTTTTTGCCTCGAAAATCAACCGCAAGGCCTGTCATTTTTTTACCCTGACTCTTTTCTCAATGAATTTACCCTTCCCACCCCACTCCTTTGTGACATCCCTGCCGTCAGCCATTTCAGCCTTTTCAAATCCATAAAAAATCAGCGTGTCGCCTTTCATTTCCCAGCGTTGCCAGTCTTTTGAATCATTGTAAATTGTGTCAGATGAATAGGTAAAGGTTTCCTTATACAGATTGCCATTTATTTCATATGGTCCGGCCCCGGCGTAGTAGAAATTACCTGAAGAATCATACATTATAAAAGAGAAATAACCATCGTTAAAGATTTTTAGCTGCTGTGGTGATCTTTTCGGCTTGATTTGTTTCCCGTAAACTTCATTTGAAACAAGCACCCAATTACCTTCAATTGGTGAATAAGCATCTCTATTTTGTTCACTATATGTATCGTTTCCTTGCTTTTTGTTCTTATTGTTACATGCCATCAAGCCAGCCAATAAAAAAGGGGTTACAACAAATAAAATATGTTTCATATGAATTCCATTTTAGTGTTCAAGGGATTCTAAAGCAACCAGTGAAGGATCAAGTTGGGCTGAGTTCATACACGGATAATGGAGGCATATCCGAAAGGTATGTATTAAAGTAATTTACTTCAATAAAATCTACCTTTCTCGTAATGAGTATAAATGCAAGCTAGTGAGAATGAAAATGAATTAAGGAAATCTGCATCCGATGAATCAAAGCTACATCCATTCTCAAATACGAATGTAGAATTTACCTGGTTAAGGTATCGATAGTCTCATTCAATAATGAATAATTTGGCGATATAAAATATTGCCTGGAATAAGAAATCAATATTTCTTCCTAATAATATTTCGAAAGTATGGGTGGCTCCTGAAAATTTTTTTAAGGCCTTTTAAACTAAGATTTATGTGGCTTCCTCGTGTTAGAAGCAAGCCTTACAAGTTCAGCCAGTGAATTTTCTAATTGAGACTTATCCCTTCCTGGGAAAGAAATACGATCCTGGGAATATCGGCTGGATGAAAAATCGTTTAATTATTTGAAAATCAGCCTATTCTAATTCGGAATAGTAGTTGAAATAGATGGCTTATGAAAGAGAACCTGAATATGATGTGTTATTTTCAAAAAAAGCTAGACAAGACTTATATGCTCAAGTATATCACCATATCATTTGTATTAATATTTGGGATGCTTACAGAGAGTATAGGACAAACACATGTCCAAACTACAACCCTGTATCAATTGACCACGGCTACAACAATAGCAAAGGCGTTTGCATCTGCAAGTACCTCAGGAAATTTAATTGTAGTCCATTTAGACTGGGACGATCAAGCCAGAAGCATAACTTCTGTTACGGATAATAAAGGAAACACCTACAAAAGAATAAGCGGACCCACAGACTGGAATGGTGTTAATTACAGAGCTGAATTGTGGTATGCTTATAACATTACAGGAGGCGCACTAACTGTTACTGCTAAGTTATCAGGCGCTCCCACAACCTTTTCTCAAATCTACATTAGCGAATATTCCGGTATTGTCACTTTCGATCCATTGGATCAAAGCTCGGTTGCCATAGGTAATGCAGCTGCTGTAAGCAGCGGCATCAAGACTACAACCTATAGCAATGAGTTGATCTATGGTGCAAGCATAGGCGCTTCAGGAACATTATCCACAGGCGCTGGATATACCAACCGCTCCACAGCGAACAATAATATTATAGAAGA
>PLEB01000211.1:0-335 GCA_003136915.1 Chitinophagaceae bacterium | reverse complement strand
GTTGAACGCAGTGAAGACGGCGCCGACTGGGATGTTATCGGAACGGTTAAAAGTGAGGGTAATTCTTCCATCACGCAAAACTATTCGTTTACTACAGGTGAAACAAATGATAAAGTCTCTTATTACCGTTTAAAGCAAACCGATCTGGATGGTAACTTTAAATATTTCAACGTCATTCCGGTCGAAAATTGTAGCCAGGATTTAACAACCGTAAATATTTATCCCAACCCTACAAATGGAAGATCGCTTTTCGGAAGGATCAATCTGAAAGCCAACGCAGCGTATTCAATTGTAATCTTTGATGCCTTCGGGAAGCTGGTAAGTCGTTCCGAATC
>PLEB01000425.1 GCA_003136915.1 Chitinophagaceae bacterium | reverse complement strand
TCATAACCCATAACCCATAACTCTCATAACAACCATCAACCATCAACTAATTATCTCCGTATCTTTATTCGCACAACCATTTTCCATGGATGATTCCTTATGTATTTGCGGATCGGGAACCATGGGTTCGGGCATAGCGCAGGCTGCTGCCGGGCATGGCATTCCTGTTATATTATATGATCTGAATCCGGAAATGCTTTCCAGGGCCTCTATACAAATTGAAAATGATTTGCAAAACCAGGTCGCCAGGAACCGGATAAGAGACACAGAGAAAAAGGAAATTCTTCAACGCATTCATTTTACCGGTTCCATTTCCGAATGCAAAGCCGGAATCATCCTGGAGGCCATTGTAGAAAAAGAAGAAGCTAAGGCCGCACTCTTTGCCGGACTGGAAAAAATAAATAGTGCAACGACCCTTTTTGCCAGCAATACCTCGTCCCTCTCCATAAAGAAGATTTCTGAGCAAACGCCTTTCCCGGAGAGGATCATCGGTATGCATTTTTTTAATCCGGCCACACGCATGAAACTGGTGGAAATAATAAAAACGGATCATACCCGTGAGGCAGACATTCAAAGGATCCGGCAACTGGCATCACGCATGGGAAAGACGGCGGTCATCTGCAAAGATGCTCCCGGATTTATTGTGAACCACGTTGCGCGGCCATTCTATCTGGAGGCGCTCAGGTTAGCAGAAATGGAAATTGCGGATATGAAAACGATAGATCAATTGGTTGAATCGGCAGGATTTAAGATGGGACCTTTTCATCTGATGGATCTGATCGGGAATGATATCAACTATACGGTCAGTTGCTCTCTGTATGATGCGCTGGGTAAACCCGGCCGTCTTAAGCCTTCTATCCTGCAGGAATTAAAAGTGAAGCAGGGCGAATTGGGCAGAAAAACAGGGCGGGGGTGGTTTGGGTATTGACGTTAATGTGCTAATGTGTAAATGTGTAAATGTGTAAATGCCTGAACTTGCCTAGAACAATGCAACCAGAAATTGCCTCTTATTTTAGAATTTTCAAATTACCGAAATTTGCCTTCATTTTCACATTTTCACATTTTCACATTTGCACATTTACACATTAGCACATTTACACATTAGCACATTAGCAGATTACCACATTATCAAATTCTCAAATTCTCAAATTCTCAAACTCCCCCATGCTATTCCTCACCGGTGGAACCGGATTTCTAGGATCGTACATACTCTCGGAGCTCGTGCAAAAGGGTTATGCGGTCCGGGCATTGAGGAGGCATCGTGGTATTCCAGGATATTTGCCCGGGGAAATTGCTGAGCAGGTAGAATGGGTTTCCGGCGATATCCTGGATACAGATTTCCTGAACGAATACCTCCGGGATTGCGACCGCATCATTCATGCTGCAGGATTGGTTTCTTTTAATCCGGGCGACAGGCATAAATTATTTAAAATAAATATCGAAGGAACGGCCAACCTCGTCAACGCCGCTCTGGAGAACAATATCACGGATTTCGTGCATATCAGTTCGGTAGGTGCGCTGGGCGTAATGGACGACAATCAACCTATCAATGAAGAAAAAAAATGGGAAAGCCGCTCGCATCAGTCAAACTACGCCGTCAGCAAATATTATGCGGAGATGGAAGTGTGGCGGGGCATGGCAGAAGGATTATCGCCACTGATCCTGAACCCATCCACGATTATTGGTTATGGAGACTGGACCCAGGGGAGTTGCGCCATTTTTAAAAATGTATACGATGAATTTCCCTGGTATTCCATCGGAAGCAGCGGATTTGTTGATGTCAGGGACCTGGCCCGGGCCGTGGTTTCTTTAATGGAATCTTCCATCCGGAATGAAAGGTTTATTGTAAGTGCAGAGAACTGGAGCTTCCGTCATCTATTCGACTGCATTGCAGAGGGGTTCGGGAAAAACCATCCTTCAAAAGAAGCTACACCGTTTCTTGCGTCCCTGGCATGGAGAATGGAAAAAATAAAATCAGCCATCCATGGCAAACAAGCTTTGCTTACGCGTGAAACAGCCGCGATTGCAAGCCGGAAAAGCGTCTACGATAACAGCAAGCTGCTAAAGACATTACCCGGTTTTCAATTTACCCCGCTGGAGGATACTATCCGGAATGCCTGTTCACTTTACGTTCAAAATCTACAGCCCGTATAAATTAACAGTTGCATACTTCCATTCCCGGGGATTTCGTTATATTTTGTGTTGTCTAACTATTCTTATGAAACCATTCCTCTTCAGTTGCATTACCCTTTTGTCTTCCTTCGTTGTATTCGCGCAGGAAAAAACATTCAGCATCCACGGTAAGGTTACGGATGAAAAATCGGGCTCGTCGCTTGCGGGTGCTTCGGTATTTTGCCAGAATACCACCACCGGCACTATTTCCAACAATGATGGTGATTTTGCCATGCGCATGGCAAATGGAGGTTACGATCTTGTGGTCTCTTATACAGGATACCAAACCCAGGTTTTGCGGATCAGCAATAGCAGTAAGGACAAGGACTCGCTCCATATCGTGCTGAAAGAAGAAGATAAAAGTATGTCTGAGGTAGTAGTTACAGGAGGAGGCGCATTAGCTGACGGATGGGAGAAGTACGGTCAGTTTTTCATGGACAATTTTATCGGAACCAGTGATAACGCAGCACAGTGTACCATCACGAACAAGGACGTTCTCCGGTTCTATTATTACAAGAAAAGCAACCGCTTAAAAGTTAAAGCAAAGGACCAGCTGGTAATCATCAACCAGGCGCTGGGTTATAAAATATATTATCAACTGGATTCCTTCGTGAACCATTATGATACTCGTATCAGCAGTTATACCGGCTATCCCTTGTTTGAAGAAATCTCCGGTACGCCCGAGCAACAGGAGACCTGGAAAAAGAACCGATACATGGCCTATATCGGATCCCGCCTGCATTTTATGAGATCCTGGTACGACAGCACCCTGAAAGACGAAGGATTCGAAATAGAAACGCTGGATTCGACCGATCCCGAGAAAGGAACGGTGCTGGAAAATCCATATGACTCAAATTTTTATTCCCTGGATAGCGGCACGGTAGACATCAGCCTGAAGGGGCATATCCGGGTAAAGTATAGTAACCGGGTGCCGGAAAGAAAATATCTGATCGCAAACAAATTCCCCCTCACAGCCAGAGAGCAGATTTCGGCCCTGGATATTCTAGACGGATTTTCGATAGAAGAAAACGGTTATTTCTACGAACAGGCCGAAGTGACCAATGTCGGATACTGGGCCTGGAAAAAATTGGCGGAAGTAGTGCCGTATGATTATAATCCTGACTGATGAAGAGCCTGAGGGTTTCGTTGATGGGTGATGAGGTTATGAGTTAGGGGTTATGGGTTATGAGTTGATGGAATTTAGATTGTAAATTCGCATCAGATGTCCATAATTCATAATCCATCATTCATAACTCNNTCATAATCCATAATCCATAATCCGTCAACCTTTTTCCATTACTTTTCTCCACAACTCCGGAATCCGCTTAATCCAAACCAGCTCCCGTTTTTTGACAGAGGCCTCATCGCAGGGAGATCCGAAATAAATTTTACCTGCCTCAAGATCGACGCCAACACCACTTTGTGCAAGCACGGTAACCCCGTCGCCGATCCTCAGCGTTTTGCTCACACCAACTTGTCCCCACAATACTACACCATCTCCGATTTCTACAGCGCCTGCAATGGCTACCTGTGCCGCCAGAAGGCAGTTCTTACCCAGAATGGTATCGTGCCCGATATGGATCATATTATCAAGCCGGCATCCCTTTCCAATGATGGTATCACTGGTAACTCCCCGA
>PLEB01000004.1 GCA_003136915.1 Chitinophagaceae bacterium | reverse complement strand
ATCCGTTCTCAAAAAACATTCCAGCGCATGTTCGGGGGAATTGACGATCGGTTCATTCTCATTAAAAGAAGTATTCAGCAAAACCGGCACACCGGTTTTTTGCCGGAACCTTTCTATCAACTGGTAATATCTTGGAGATACCTGGGCGTCGACTGACTGCAACCTGCCCGTTCCATCCACATGGGTTACGGCCGGAATCATCGCCTGCTTTTCCTTCCTGATAGGAAAAACTTTTTCCATAAATGGTACTTCATCCGTGACCTCAAAATATTCCTCTACATATTCCTTCAGGATCGATGGTGCAAATGGCCGGAAACTTTCCCTGCTTTTAATCTTGGAGTTCAATAAATCCTTTGCATCGGTCCTTCGAGGATCCGCAAGGATAGAACGCGCACCGAGGGCTCGCGGACCGAATTCCGCACGGCCATTGAACCAGCCTACAACGCCAGCTTTGATAAGCTGATCAGAAACAATATCATATAATTTCTCTTCAGTATAACGCGTATATGCGATGTTTCGGGTTTTCAAATAGATTTCTATTTCATCATTGCCAAACCTGCTGCCTGTGAAAGCTGAATAGACTGCTGCCTGTCGGGGCTGCCCCAATACCTGATTGTACACGTATAATGCCGCGCCCATGGCGATGCCTGCATCATGGCCGGCTGACGGAATATAGATTTGTTGAAATGAAGTATTCCGGGTTAGCTTTCCGTTAGCGACAGAATTTTGCGCTACTCCGCCTGCAATACAAATATTTTTCAATCCTGTTTTTCTCTGCAATGCTTCGAGTATGTGAAAGATGAGCAATTCCGTAATGCGTTGCACGGAGGCCCCAAGGTCCTTGTGATACTGTGTTAAGGGCTCATCTTTTTTTCTCGGCGTGCCGAATTTCCTGATCATGTAATCTGTGTAAAGAGAGGCCACTACCGGAATATGATCTTCACCATAAGAAATGATTCCGCTTTTGGCCGACGTGAAATATTTGAGATTAAGACTGAATGTTCCGTCGTGTTTAAACAAGAGCACGTCTTTCAATTCCTCTACCATCTTAGGCTCGCCATAGGGTGCAAGCCCCATCACTTTATATTCATCTCCATAATGCGGAAAGCCCAGTAATTGGGTGAATGCGGTATAAAATATTCCTAGGCTATGTGGAAAATCAATTGAGTCCAGGACCGTGATCCTGTTTCCTTTTCCCGTGGCGGTCATGGTAGTTGTAAAATCTCCGGAACCATCAATCGAAAGAATGGCGGCTTCTTCAAATGGCGAAGCAAAAAATGCAGAAGCGAGATGACTGCGGTGATGCTCGACATGATGAATCCTTGACTTAATCTTTTTCTCATCGATGGAAGGATCCAGGGCCTTAAATTCTGCTTCCAGTGATGAAACTTTTTTCGCATTTCCCAGCCTGTCTTTTACGGCCCGGAAACCGCCGCCCGGGTTTTTCAGGAGGTAAGCTATTTTTTTCCCGAGCTTGGCATATGGGTCGCGTCCGATGGCGATATGATCTACTTCATGGAGGCTGATGCCAGCTTCCTTCAGGCAAAATTCAATGGCCATGGAAGGGAAACCAGCCCAATGTTTTACTCTTCTGAAACGCTCTTCTTCCGTTGCGGCAATCAGCACCCCGTCATCAAAAATCGCGGCCGACGAGTCTGCGTGATATGCATTGATTCCCAGTATAAACATATTCAGCTAAATAATTTTGTGTACGCATTCTTCAAATCAGATCTTTCCTGATGCAGCTTAGCAAATTGCCGGCAGCATTCACTCCAGGTATTGAAAGTCTGCTGGTCAAAATCCGATGCTTCCCGGATCGCCGAAATCCAGTCTCCCATATCTTCCAAGGACAGATCCCAGCCAATCTTGTCTTTTTTGAGGCCACGCCAGGGTGTTTTATCACTGATGAGGCAGGGCCTTCCGGCGGAAAAGGCTTCGAAAATAGCATGACCGAAATTTTCCGCCTTGCTAGGCAAAACAAAAACATGGTGTTCCGCGAGGCTTGGAATTACTTTTTCATGCGGTATAGGCCCGCGGTATAAAACAGTCGTATTCTTGGGAAGAAAATGCATGACCGCCAAAGCCTGCCTCCAATACTTATCATCCTCTACCTCTCCGTAAATGGTAAACTCTAGTTGGATATTTTCGGGGACCATGTTCAGCAGTTTCAAGAAGAATAAAATATTTTTTTTTGGAATGATCCGGGATATATAAACACAGCATAAATGTCCCTGCGTTTTTTTCAGCGGCGTAGAAGTAGATGGGAGTTCTCCCGAAAAATTAGGAATTACGTCCACCCTTCCTGCTTTCGGAAATTGCGCAAGAATATCCCTTTTTTCCTGCGGATCGGTAGCATGGAAATAAATCCGGCTCGGAATGCGCAGTCCATTCAAAAGGGATATAAATAATTTTTTTTTAGCAGGTTTGAATTTCTAAGCGCCCTCTTGCAGCATGCCCCTTGGTGCCAAAATAATCCGGGACTTAATTTTATTCCTGTACAGGAGAATCAAAGGTAAAATGCTGAACCGGTAAGAATACATGCTATTGAGATAAATGAAATCTGGGCTCTGGGATTCTATAAGATTAGCGAGGAGACTAGCTTTCAGGGATTCCTTTGCAGTGTAATAAACCGGAATGCCCGGCGGACGGGTTATCCATTGATTTGTTTCAATATCCGGATAAGGCCCGGTTTCACCCAGGTCGCGGTCGCTGGTAAGCACCGAAATAGAATACAATCCATGCATTCCGGCCACAAAGTTGCGGCAGGATTGGATCGGTCCGCCCGCTTTGTATCCCGGCTCGTACCAATCTGTGAGAATAAGAATGGATTTTGGGGGCAATGAATAATAAATTTTCTAAAGTGTTCTGGCTTCCGATGAAACTAAAATCGGGATCTGGTTATGCACCGGGTAAGCTAGTCCGGCCTCCAGGCTGATTAACTCAGATTTGTCGTCCGATAGCTGAAGTGCGGCACCGCTTCGAGGACAACGCAACAGGGAAACTGTATTCAGGTTATTCAGCGGATTCATCCGATGTGCTTTTAAGAACTCCATATTCTGATCTGCTGAATCATTATCCCGCGAATGCTTAATCGATTTTATATAAATAGAATCGGAAATCGCCTTTAATGGTTTGATTGCTTCTACCAGGCGTGAAAGCATTCTTGATAGACCAATCATCGTTTTATTTCTAAATCCATTTGCATATTTCAGATCGCCAGGAAGAATGCCAATACCAAGAGCAGAATGGTTATAGTATTGAAAATTGTCAAAAACCGTAGAGAAAATACTGTGGTATTCCGCCGGACTGTAGTACCGTACGTCCCAGGAATCAAAATCCATATTATTTGGCGTTTTGGCCGGGCCGAAGCGGTTTCTCAAGCCATTCTTATTGGGAAACTCAAGAAAACAATAACCGCCTGATTTCAAGGTTCTTTCTATTTGTTCAAGGCAACTGATCAGGCGATTGTAATGCGTATGCTGGATCACACTGAATGACCATATCACGTCAAAAACATTTTCCTGAAAAGGCAATTGCTGAAGATCGGCAACCACGGTATAAGCATTTCCAGCATGATCCTGAACAACGCTGCGGGCAGTCTCGCAAAATTCCAGACGCAGATCGATGCCTACAGGTATATATTTTTTATTTGATGCGGCTACCAGCCATCTGCCCCAGCCGCAACCGATATCCAATAGCAGGTTATCGGGTCCTGCCGGACCTACAGGAATCTCCGGAATCGGGTATTCTTTCAACACACCAATTGTATTGATAAAATGAATACCGTTGGTAGCGGCGATCTGCTGTTGAACTATCCAGGGAATCTTGCCGGAATAATCGGGGGGTTCGGGAAGGGTTGACAACTTTTCGTAAATGCGATCTTTCATTGTGTACAATCCACTCATATTGATGAATCAGGCTATGCTATTTTTCTCCATCCAGTAATCCAACACTACAAAAAGCCAGATCTCCTGCCAGCGGATGTCGGGATCTCCTGACAAAAATCTACTCCAAACCTTTTTTAAATGAGCGCCCTGAATAAAATCCCGCTGTGCAATATGATGAATATGTGTTTCACAAAAAGAATGCAATTCATTTTTCATCCATTCATTCCATGGAAAAACAAATCCCTGTTTTCTGCGGTGAACTATTTCATCCGGCAACAAAGGTTTCAGGGATTCTACCAGCAGGCTTTTTGGATAAACAGGCACTTTAAAATGGTCGGGTATGGACATCACAAACTCAATCAGGTCCTGATCAAAAAAGGGCTCCCTGATCTCAAGGGAATTAGCCATACTCATTTGATCTGTATCCTTGAGCAGGGTCTGTTGTGTATATCCCAGGTATTCGGCAGCAGTTACCTGGCTGAAAAAAGGCAGTTTAATCAGGGCGGATTTTTTTGAAATTAATTGATGCGCCAGGGTTTGTTGCTCAATGCCGTTTAGGGTGGTTAGTTCATGGGTAGCAGAAGGTGACAATAATTGTCGAAAAATCGGGTAGGAATTTTCAATGGAAGGTGATTGCAAAGCAAGGAATTGCCGCACACGGTCTTTTTTCGCGCCCTTCCCCAAAAAACCCGATAATCTATTTCTCAATGCAGCTGGCGTTTTCCAGAGCCAGCGCTTTTGCTGAAGCCGGATATAATAATCGAATATGGAATACCCGGCAAACAATTCATCACCGCCCACGCCTGACAAAGCAACCCGGATTCCTTCCTTATGCACTGCTTTCGATACTACATAAGTATTGATGCCATCGCCAGTTGGTGTGTCCATCGCGTCAAGCGCATTCGTCAACTCCTCCAGCATAATCTCCGGCTTAAGTCGGATCTGAGTATGGCGGGTATGGAATTTCTTCGCAATAAGGTCGGCATATACTGATTCATCGTATTTCGATTCATCGAAAGAGATATTAAATGTGTTGGGAGAAGGATTACCCGCTTCCACCATGAGCCCGACGACCGTACTGGAATCAATACCACCTGATAAAAATGCGCCTACCGGAACATCACTGACGAGTCGCCTCTTCACAGACTGCAGCATCAGCGCTTTTACTTTCTGTTGAACTTCTTTTTTGTTGGTGAATTCAAAATCATAATTTTTGGAGGTAGGATCCCAGTATTTCTCGGTCCGGATAACATTATCTTTAATTCGCATCCATGTACCGGCCTCCATTTGGCAAATTCTTTCTACCGGAGAGAAGGGAAAGCCTATGGATTGGTATCTGAAAAATTCTGCCAGTGCAGTGTGGTCTGCTTTCCGGTTTATTTTTCCAATGGTCAGTATTGCCCGGACCTCCGAAGCAAAAATAAATTGTTCCTGGTCATGATAATAATACAGTGGCTTCACACCAAGCCTGTCACGGGCAATAAATAATTCCCTCTCCTGCTTGTCCCAGATGGCAATCGTATACATACCCCGCAGACGATCAAGACAGCGGGCCCCCCATTTAATGAAGCCTGCGAGTATCACTTCCGTATCGCTGTTCGTATGAAAAGGATAGTCAGTCAGGAGTGGTTTGATTTCCGCATAATTATATATTTCACCATTAAATATTATCACATACCGTTCGGACGCGTCTTCAAAAGGTTGATTCGCAGCAGGCGATAAATCAATAATGGCAAGGCGTCGGTGACCAAAAGCAAGCTCACGACCAACAAAAAATCCTTCCGAATCCGGTCCGCGGTGACACATGGTATTGGTCATCCGTCGTATTTGATCCAGTTCTACGGGTTCATGTTTATTTAATATGCCTGCAATGCCGCACATATACTTCTAAAATAGAATATATTATTGAGTTGTGGGAAGAGGGAGTTGGGAACCTGCAAAAGCCGGTCTTTTTCGGAGGCTGAATTTTCGATAAGCAGTTACTAACTGGCTTTTGTACATAAAATAAACCACGGCCAGCATCATGGAAGACTTGATGATCCAGTTACCGATTATATAAAAATCATCTCCTGCACGGATCAGGTAAAAGAAAATAAAAATGCCCCAGAGATAAACCGATGGTGTTTTCTGCGATATGCGATAAAAGAGATAAATGCAGAAATTAAAAAAAAGACCAACAAAAAAACAAAAGATCATCCCCCCCTCAATTCCGAAATTGCCATAACCATCTCCCAGGATGCCCATCGCGATCGTATAGCCATTAAGCCTATATCCAACGAATTTTTCAAATTTATCAGAAGTTTGTACTGCAACTTTATCAATCAGTATGAACCTCGGAAGCAGTATACCCACTATTTCTTCTTCCAGCACTGCTCCATTTAAAAAAGGTTTTCGGTTCGGCAGGTTAAGCATAATCAACTGCATTACCCAACCCTGATTCAAACGCAGATTTACCGTTGCGGCAGTATACCAAAAATTGGTTTCATTCATTGTAGCGATCTTATCTACCAACAGATCGGAGAAAATTCCAGCATTTCCTGATTGAACATTTTTTTTCCATATCAAATCCCGATAGTCTTTTTTAACACTCTGGACAAAAAAAAGAAGCACCAGGGAAATGATTCCAAGGCTTACAATTTTCAGTTTATTTGGTTTATTCACCAGGGTATAATAAGAATATAAGAAGATGGACAGGATGATCAGTTGAATAAGAATAGCGGATGCCATGGTGTAAATCGTAAATTCGACCATAACGCCGATAAGGATCCATTTTCTATATTTATGATCAGATAACCAGACAAACAATATTCCAATAAATCGCATGAGCCCCAACAGGGATACCATAAAATTGAAGGCTGTAGGAAAGGTGATTATCCTGCTTAAGTAGTTTGCTGCAAATCCAACATAAATTAAATTGATCCCTATTTGGGCATTCATTTTTGGATTTTTCTTCAGGGCATTAATAAAATCGATATCCTTGAATTTCCTACTCAAAGGAATACTAAAGCCTGCCCAGAGCGCCAGGAACGCATACAACACATAAGAAAAATATTGTTCCTGGGGAATCCTCATGTAGAAGTATGGATTATATTTCCCCAGGTATTCATAATCCAGTGCAGGCGACATCAGGTATTGGACCGCCGTAATAAATAATACCAGGTTTGCGAATGGGACCTTTGAACCCAGGTCCTGGATCAACTTGGCGCCCAGGTAGAAAGTAATGATATAACTAACCTTAATATAATCAGATGCGTCGTTAGAAGTATACAGCAACAAGGCTACAAAGCCTGTCAAAATAAAAACCAGGTATGTATCGAACCCCTTTTTCAATGTGATTTTCTAATTTTTCCCAATATCAATAAAAAACTGTTCATGCTTTATTTTAAAATGATCGTATGAAAAGTATTCATGCGCTATTTCCAATGCATTTTCGGAATGCTCATGCAGCAAATTGTCATCTTGAATATATTGAATGATAATTCTTTTATGTTCATCCAGGTCAAAGGGGTCCATAGAAAATCCGTTATCGTCGATGATAGCCTCACGGGATCCGTCCTGATTACCAACAAGAATGGGTTTCCCGCAAGCCATGGCCTCGAGGGGAGTTAAAGGAATTCCTTCTCCCTTTCCTTCTCCGGAGTCTGTAATTAGGGAAAAAATACTGCAGGAATTGTAAACAGATGCCATGTCTTCTTCACCGATCGATCCGGTAAAATGCACTTTGTCTGCTATTTTTTTCTCTTTCACCATCTCCTTCAAGTGATCAGTATAGTTTCCCTTTCCTGCAATGATCAGTCTCACCTGGTCGTATTCTCTGGCAAGGACAGTAAAAACAGTTATTAAACGGTCATAACCCTTGTATAGTGCATCCGGTAAGGATAATCTACCCAGGCTTAACAAATTAAAATATTGTTGCGGATCAGGGATCTGATATTTCTGAAGGACGGATGGAGCCGGGGGTTGCGGTTTGAATTTGTCCAGATCAATACAATCCCAGATTATGCGGATACTTTCTCTTTTTCTTATTCCTTTATTTACCAGCCATTCCGCGGTATTGTGGCAATCGGAAATGATCCAGTTTACTTTTTTCAACCCCCAGGCGGCATCCCGGCTCATAGGCGTCCATATTTCCACCCCATATGCATTTAAGATGGTCCGGGCTTTGCAGAATCCGGAAGCAAAATAGGCCACGCCACTCAAATTGACGTGGGCACATAGAATGAGATCTGGTTTCCATTGAATCGCCTTAACGATTATCCTTCTAACGAATGCCCATTTACTTCTCCGGTCAGCCTTATTTCCATGCCATTCTACGGCAAACGGTTCTTCAAAATCATTGTCCGAAGGCCCCACCAACGAAAATACCTTAACCTGACCTGTGCCAAACAATTCCCTGCAAGCCTGTATCTGGTAACGGTTATAACGGC
>PLEB01000250.1 GCA_003136915.1 Chitinophagaceae bacterium | reverse complement strand
AATTTATCATTCCTATGATCAACCTCCCGTTTAAAAGAGCCTTTTTTCCATTCACTTTATTGGTCCTGGCCCATTCCAGCTTTTCGCAGGGCTATGCCATACACCTTGTTCTGAAGCCTTTTGCCAATAGTATAGTATACCTCGGATACCATTATGGGAAAATAAAAGCGGTTGCCGATTCCATTGTGCTGGACGGGAACTCGGCAGGTGATTTTAAAGGGAAGGATAAATTACCTGAAGGTGTTTATTTTATCGTCTCCCCCAAAAAAGTGATCCTTTTCGAATTACTGATCGGCCGGAAACAACAATTTACTGTGTCTGCAGACACGGCCAAAATTCCGGAAAGCATTGTTTTTACCGGCTCGCCGGAAAATAGTGCTTTCCAGGAATATACCGGCTTCATGAGCAGCAGGGGCAGGCAAATAACGGCCTGGCAATCCCAGTTATCTCAAACAAAATCTAAAAAGGATTCCCTTGCCCTGCAACAGAAAATCCGGAATGCCGGAGATGAAATAAAATCGTATAGGGAAAAAGTGGAGAATAAAGATTCTTCTTCACTGTTGAGCGCACTTTTGCTGGCGCTTAAAGAACCCGTGATTCCTCACGCACCTGTTCTTGCGAACGGGAAGTCCGACAGTGGTTTTGCTTACAGGTATTTCAAGGAACATTACTGGGACAATATTTCATTCACTGACGAACGATTGATCCGGACGCCGGTGTTTGAACCAAAACTGGACCGGTACTACAAGGACCTTGTTTCGCCTGATCCCGATTCGATCGATCGCGAAATAGACCACATGCTCCTGTATTCCCGCACCAACAAGGAAATGTTCAAATACCTGCTGATCCATTTTGTGCAGAAATATATTAATCCCGAATACATGGGGCAGGATGCTGTGTTTGTGCACATTTTTGAAAAATATATAAATACCGGCCAGGCCGATTTCTTCACGGAGAAATACCGCAAATTCGTGGATGACCGCGCATATAGCCTGATGGCAAATTTGCTGGGCGAACCTGCGCCCGGGCTGGAATTAACCGATACGCTGGGAAAACTGCAATCACTCTATAATATAAAGGCAGATTTTATATTGATTTGCTTTTGGGATCCTACCTGCAGCCATTGTAAAGAAACTGTTCCAAAAGTGGACTCCATTTACCAGGCGAAATGGAAGAATGAGGGAGTGAAAGTAGTCGGGGTCATGGTGGATGGTGGGAAGGACAACTGGCTCAATTTTATCCGCGACCACAATTTGAAGGATTGGATAAACGTTTATCAGACAACTGCCCAGCACGACGCAGAAGCATCTGCCGGTCACGCTGACTACCGCCAGTTATATGATGTTTATCAGACTCCGGTTCTTTACCTGCTGGATAAGGACAAACGGATCATCGCTAAAAAACTTACCTACCAACAACTAGATGAGGTCATCAGCCTCAAATTGAAAAAGGTTAATTCATGATATGAAGAATGTTGTCCTCTCTATCTTCCTGCTAACCTGCTCTAAATCATTTTTCGGTCAAACCCTCGCGCGTTATGGCGATCACCGGATCAGCCGTGATGAATTCCTGAAGGCCTACCGCAAAAACAATACGAAGACCAAAGCAACAGAAAAGTCTTACCGCGAATATCTTGAACTATATATCCGTTACCGGCTGAAGGTTCAGGCAGCATATGACAGCAAGATGGATACTTTGCCCGGACAAGTGACCGAATTGGAGAATTTCCGCAGTCAGATCGCGGATCAATACAGCAATGACGAAACCAGCCTTAACCGTATGGTTGAGGAGGCTTTTCTCAGGAGTCAAAAAGACATTCGGATTTCTTACATATTTGTTCTGGCCCCGAAAACAGCCAAACCCGCAGATACCCTCAAGGCCTGGCACAAAATAAATGAAGCCCTGACCGCGCTTAAAAAAAATAAAAATTTTGAGGAAACCGCACTGGCCTATTCAGAAGATCCTTTTATTAAGACGAACCGAGGTGATATTGGGTTCATAACTGTTTTTGGTCTGCCTTATTCCATAGAAAACCTGGCTTACCGGACGCCCGTTGGGAGATATTCTCCTATTTTCAGAACAGGTGACGGTTATATTATCCTCAAGAAAACGGCAGAAAGGCCTGCAGAAGGTCGTTTGCGGGTTGCCCAGATCCTGCTGATTTTTCCATATCAGGCCAATGATGCGGAAAAGGCCGACACCCGCCGCAGAGCTGATTCACTTTACAAGGCAATCCGGTCGGGATCCGATTTCGGAGCGCTTGCCCGGAAATTCAGCGGAGACAATTTATCATATCAGCTTGACGGTGTATTGCCTGAATTTGGGATCGGGAAATATGAATCTGAATTTGAACAGACCGCCTTTGCACTCAAAAAAGACGGAGATGTCTGCCAGCCCTTCGCAACCAGTTTCGGATATCATATCCTGAAACGGATTGCAAAAATTCCGATTTCTGCAAGCCGGGATAAAAAAACAATGGATGCATTGAAGGACCGGGTGCAGGCCGATCCGAGGATAGAAGTCTCAAAAAAAGAATTGCTGCAAACTATCCTAAAGGAAACAGGATTCAAGCAAAATGTTCCGAGCGGAGATCGCTTATTTGTAATTACAGACAGCATGCTGTTGGGTAAAAAAGAACCTCGCTATCCTGACCTGAATTCGCACAGCGTCCTGTTTCGTTTTCCCGGCAAAACAATTACAGTCGCAGACTGGGTGAGCTATCGCAAAACGATCAGTCATGTTCCTTCGATCCTGAACGGGAAAACCAATCCTGAATTATTAGATCAATATCGGCAAACTGTTGCTTTTGATTATTACAAGGCGCATCTGGAGAATTATAATAAGACATTTGCCTACCAGATAAATGAATTCAGAGATGGTAATTTATTATTTGAGATCATGCAAAAAAATGTTTGGGAAAAGGCAGCGGCAGATACTGCGGGACTCTTGAATTATTATTCATCACATTCCCGCAATTACCGGTGGAATTCCAGTGCGGATGCCATTATGTTCAATGCCGGCAACAGGGCTGCTGCAGAGAAATTGCTAAAAGATCTGGAGCCTGGGATAGAAAACTGGCATAGCCAGGTGGACAGTCTCGGGAACCAGGTTCAGGCCGACTCAGGCCGTTTTGAAATCAAACAATTACCCGGAAACGAAAATGTGGATGATCATCATTTTACCAGCATGGTTTCCAATAATGACAAGACGGTACAATTTGCTTACATAATCAGGAAATATCCAAACCCCGAACACAGAACCTTCGAAGATGCACGCGGAATGGTTATTAACGATTATCAGAATGAACTGGAAAACAAATGGATCGCCGAATTAGAAAAGAAATACCCTGTGCGGGTGGATGAGAGGGTGTTTGGGACGCTGAAGTAATGTGGAAATGTGCTAATGTGCAAATGTGTAAATGCGCTGATTGAACCCATTCCCCCCTCATCCCGCAAATTTCGTACTATCCAACATATCGAGTATCGCCGCATCTTCAACGATATCAAATTTACGGGCGAGCATTTTATCTGAAGACCGCAGCACTTCATAGTCTTCCACCGTCAGTGTTTTCGGATTGGTGCCGCCCCGTGACCAGTCGATGTAATAAAAATTATTATTTACAACCGAATGGCGGAACCGGGAATTCATGATGAGCGTGGGAATAAGGAATTCATCGGGGCCCCAGGTAAACTTTATAAAGCGACGCAACCTTTTGTTTGAATCAATAAAATCCACCACGTATTTCGCACAGTCTGTTCCCAGCGTCATACACATTGCTCTTGGACCTCCGTACAGAATATATGGAAGAGGAAATTTTCTCCGCGGAAGGAATGTATTGAGGAAAAACTGCAGCCTGTATCTTCCCCGGAATCCAAAATTTGTAAAGTGATATTTATTGATACGGGTAATAGCATGACTCCACCATTCGTCCCTTTCTTCATAACAAATGAAATTCTTTCCCCGGCTTTTTTCCAGAGAAGAATAAATTGCGCTGACCGGTTTGATGGGATAATCCTGACCGCTCATGACACTGATAAAATCATAATGCCTGCCACTATTCAAAACTTCTTTGATGGATCCCAGAACCGCATCCAGGAAACTAAAGGAAGCCCATCTGACTTTAATGCGATGATGCACAAATTGTACATGAGGAATTTCTGCGAGATAAAGAAAAGGCTTGAGGTCTGTTTTTTTATCGAGATGGATATGAAAATCGAATGGGAAATGCTCAAACTTTTTTATCAGACGCTCAATTTGCTGAGGGTCTTTATGAGCCATTAAAATACACGCGATCCGCATATTGCTTTTGAATTTCTTAGAATAAAAATAGGAATCAGGTGCGTTTGTACGGAATGGGATGCCGATAAGCCTAAATGGGGAACAAAATTAGTGCCGGATTTTCAATCAGACAACTATTTTTTTGGTGCTTAACATCTAATTAAAAGGCAGTTATCCCGTTTGGTATCGAATTTAAGATTATGTAGATTAATAAACACATAAGTTAATGTTGAATGCTCNNCTGTTCCTCATAATTCCTCATAAAGCGCCCTTAACTTTTCCCTGGTCATGATCTGTTCCCAGTTAGGGCCTAAAGCATTCTCCCACAAGGGTTTCATTCCGAGAGCAACCTGGATCATGGTATCGAATTGGGCGTCTGTAAGCCCTTTGGTAATATGCTGTGGTATTTCAATCCGGTTCTTTTCTACCATCTTCTTAAATTCCCTTACGCCCTCGGGATAATAGGTTTCCAGTTTATCAAAGACAATGCAATTACCTACTCCATGCTTGGTTCCCAGCAGGTATCCCAGACCATAGCTTACCGCGTGGGCAATACCTACCTGCGAATAGGCAATACTCATCCCCCCGGCGTAAGAAGCCATCATGAGCTTATCGTCGTGTTGTGGTGTCCATGGCCCGGAACCGAGGAATACCTCCTCGCAAAGGCTGAGGGCTTTTTCTCCGTACGACCTGCTGAATTCATTAAGAAATGTGCCGGTGAGGCTTTCGATGCAATGTATGTAGCAGTCCATCCCTGTAAAAAAGCGCTGATTCACTGGTGCATTAGCGGTGAGTTCCGGGTCAAGAACTATCTGGTCGAATGGTGTAAAATCGGAATTCATGCCCAGTTTGCGTGTCGGACCGGTTAGTACTGTAGTCCTGGATACTTCGGCCCCAGTCCCGCTCAGGGTAGGAATGCCAGACTTATATACGCCGGGAAATTTCACCAGGTCCCATCCCTGGTAATCTGCCGAAGAGCCCGGATTGTTCATCATCAAGGCGACTGCTTTAGCAAGATCCATCGCTGAGCCACCGCCAATACCGATCAAACCGCTTACGGATCCGAATTCCTCTTTAAGCTGGGCAGCCAGCTTGTCAACCTGTTTTGTCTTTGGTTCATCATACACATCCACAAAGAGGATCTTATCATTACCCTGTAAAGGGATCCTCGCTGCCAATGGTTTTTTCTCAAAAAAATGATCCACCAGGAAGATCATTGGTTTTTTTTCTTTACGGTGAGGTTTTAGGATTTCGTCCAGTTGATTAAAGCTTCCCCTGCCATACACAACATAGCCGACCATTTTAAAATTTCTGAACTTCATGGATTTTCAATTTTGGAATGCAAAGTTATCCGCTTTCACCGAAGGCTGGAATTAGTAAGTGCAGCTGCTCCAAAAACTCCGGCGCTATCTCCAAGATCCGGCCTGATTACCGGAACGCTGCAATAATTATTAAAGATGAAATTATTCAGTGAGACAACACCTTCGGTGTATATCTCATCTATATTTCCAACCCCGCCGCCAACCACTATGATATCCGGATCCAGACTATTGGTAATTACCGAAACTGCTTTTCCGAAAAAATGAGCAAGACGGCTGATGGTTTGCTGCGCTGCAGCGTCCTGATTCCGAAGGGCAACAATTTCCTTGAGCGATTTTTTAACTCCGGTAAGGCCTTCGTAGTATTTTTGAAGCGAAGGACCGGAAAGAACTTTCTCCACACAGCCAATTTTTCCACAATAACAGGGACCGCCAGACTCATCCAGAAAATTATGTCCCCATTCCCCTGCAATGCCATGGTGACCGTTCCATATTTTTCCATCCATTACAATTCCGCCCCCTACGCCCGTGCCCAGGATAATACCAAAGACCATTCGTGCACCGGGAACTTTTTTTCTTACGGCTCCCCAGGTTGCTTCTGCAAGTGCAAAACAATTCGCATCATTGGCCAGGATTACCGCCAATTGTAATTGTTCTTCCAGATCCTTTTTTACAGGCATGCCATTCAATACGGTTGTATTGGAATTTTTAAGCGTTTGCGAAACGGGATCGAGGATGCCCGGCGTTCCAAACCCAATGCTTGAAGGAATCTGTTTAGATTCGGCAATCATTTTTTTTATCAGCTTTCCGATCTGACCGAGCACGTGATCGTATCCTTTGGAAGCTTCGGTATCTATCCTCGTTCTTACCAGGGGTACAGGCTCCTCTTCGCTTTTCAAAATGACACCTTCAATTTTTGTTCCGCCGAGGTCAATGCCCCATAGTGATTGATTCATATTGCTCAGATTTATTCGCATTGATCCAATAAGTAGTTAATTGTTTCCAAGGATCTTCCATCATTTGAGGATTGGGATTATTTTTTTATTTCCAATAGTTGTTTGGCTTTCTGGAGATCTTCAGGGGTATCTATTTCAATGCCCATGTATTCGGTGAGCACCATCCTGATTGGAACGCCATGTTCCAGGTATCGAAGGCATTCAATTTTTTCGGTTGCTTCCAGGGGAGTGATCGGCCATTTGGTAAAATTCAGCAGGGCTTGTTTTCGAAATGCATATACCCCAATATGTTCGAAATAAGAAATTTGGGCAGGCGCATTGCGAGGATATGGGATCACGCTTCTACTGAAAAAAAGAGAATTCATGTGTATGTCCACGGCCACTTTTACAAAATTGGCATCTTCGATATTGTTTTTGTTTTTTATTACCTGCATGAGGGAAGCCACCTGGATCATCTGCTTTTCATCATCCTTGAATACCTGTAACAGTTTCTGCAGTGGGGCCCTTTGTACAAAAGGTTCGTCTCCCTGCACGTTCACGGCTATATCCAGATCCATAGATTCAACGGCTTCTGCGATGCGGTCACTTCCACTTTCATGGGATTTGCGGCTCATTTTCGCCTTGCCTCCATGAGCCGTTATTTCATTATAAATAATATCGCTGTCGGTCACTACGAGCACCTGGTCGAAGAGGCCAGTGGCTACCGTATTATCATAGGTATGGCGAATGATCGTTTTATCGCCGAGCACCTGCATAAGCTTGGCAGGGAACCTGGTTGAAGCATATCTGGCAGGGATCAGGGCGGCGCAATTCATGAAGATCGTTTACCAAATGTAGATTTTTACAATTATATTTATTGTACTAAGGATTACCTGCCATTAATTTCCCAATATTTAAAGAGCGAAGCCATGCAAGCCAGCGAGTTGCTAGACACATATTATGTGGATGCAAATACATGGGATGAAATGTACAGCGATGCCGGGGTAAGGGAACAATACCAGGGCATTGTTAGTTTCATGCAGCAGCTGACTGTTGAGGAACTGAACAAGAAAGAAGAACTGGCACGCAGCCTTTTCATGAGCCAGGGAATTACATTCACTGTTTATAACAGCGGAGAAGGGATTGAAAAAATTTTTCCATTCGACATTATTCCGCGTATCATCACCGCTTCAGAGTGGGGCTTTATTGAAAAAGGAATTGCACAAAGACTTAAAGTGCTTAATCTTTTTTTAAAAGATATTTACAGCGACCGTTTCATTCTCAAGGATGGTATCGTGCCGGTAGACATTATTTATAGTTGCCCTCATTTTTTGAGGGAAATGTATAATTTCCCGGTTCCCCATGATATTTATGTGCACATTGCCGGCATCGATCTGATACGAAACAACGATGGATCCTTTTACATATTGGAAGACAATCTCCGAACGCCGAGTGGAGTCAGTTATATGCTTGAGAACCGCGAAATCACCAAGCGGATCTTTCCGGATCTTCTGCCCCGGAATAACGTACGCATGGTTACAGATTATCCCAATATACTGCATAAGAACCTGGTGAGTTTGTCCCCCCGTCAAAACCGGAATCCTACCATCGTGTTGTTGACGCCTGGAAGTTATAACTCCGCATACTTTGAGCATACGACACTTGCGCGGCTGATGGGCGTGGAGTTGGTGGAAGGAAGTGACCTGGTGGTAGATCGTCACCGGGTATACATGAAAACAACCTCAGGCCTGCAGCAGGTTGATGTGATTTATCGCCGGGTGGATGATGAATTTCTGGATCCGCTGATCTTTAATCCCAAAAGCGTGCTGGGCGTTGCAGGCATCATGAGTGCATACCGAAAAGGCAATGTGGCAATTGTAAATGCAGTAGGCAATGGCGTGGCAGACGATAAAGCCATCTACACACATGTGCCGGCAATGATAAGATACTATCTGAATGAAGAGCCTTTACTTAAAAATGTGCCGACCTATCAACTGGGGAACCGGGAAGAACAGGAATATGTTTTTAAGAATATGGATAAAATGGTGATCAAGAAAACCAATGAAAGTGGCGGATATGGCATGTTGATGGGGCATACGGCTACGGCAGAAGAGATCATAGCTTACCAAAACGAGATCGTCAAATATCCGAGACAATTTATTGCCCAGCCAATAATCAGCCTGTCGTCTTCACCCTGTTATATGAACGGCCGCCTGCATCCAAGAAGAATTGACCTTCGTCCCTATGCTTTATATGGTCCTGAGGGTATTCAGATTGTGCCCGGAGGATTAACGCGCGTGGCCCTTCGTGAAGGCTCTTTGGTAGTAAATTCTTCCCAGGGCGGTGGAAGCAAGGATACCTGGGTGTTGGCCGGATAATGAATAAATTAATTTAATTAAACATTTCTAATAGTATGCTGAGCAGGGTCGCCGATAATTTGTATTGGATGAGCCGATATATGGAAAGAGCTGACGGCATTCTTCGTATGTTGAAGATCAATTATGCATCCTCGCAGGATGATCAGCAGGAATTTTCCTGGAAACCTGTACTACGGATCTTTAGTTACCTGAAAGAAGAAGAAGCCAGGGCCTTTGAGGATTATTCGAGGGTCGTACTTCCTTACATGGTTATTAATAAGGAAAACCCGAATTCAGTAGTAAATATTGTTACTCAAGCGAGGGAAAATGCGCGTGGCGTGCAAGATCATATTACCAAGGAACTATGGCAGTGCCTGAACGATTTTTATCATACTATCCGGGATGAACACCTCATCCGTTTGCTGGAAAGAGAAGATCCGGTCTCCATTCTCGATGTACTGATAAAAAAGGGAATACTTTATTACGGCACTATTGATCTTACGATGGCCAGGGGAGAAGGTTATTCCTTTATCAATATTGGCAAATTTCTTGAGCGCAGCCTGCAATCGGTCGACATACTGGATGTTAAGTTCAGCGATGTAAACTATGATTTTGCACGAACTCATACAACTTATTGGAGGTATCTGCTTCTTTCTATTTCCGGATATGAACTGTATTTAAAAACTTACCGGAGTGGTTTTGATGCAAGAAATGTTGTAGAATTGATCGTGCTAAATGAAGATTTCCCCAGGTCGGTTATTTATTCCATTTACCAGCTGCAGCGGTATTTTCAGCGGCTAAGGAGCGAACAAAATCAGGATGCTTACAGGACCATCGATTTTATGATTGGAAAAATCAGAAGCAAAATTCAATATTCAACAGTTGAGAATATTGTTGACCAGGGACTGCATTCCTATCTGAAAGGAGTAAGAGAAGAGCTATATCATGTGGCAGTTGCCCTCGATCAGCATTACTTTGCCTATTCCTGAAGTAATATATATTTTTGTTCAGGTGAACATTACCAAATTAAATCAAATCCTTCCATGCCCCGATTCAAGATTCATCACGTTACCAGGTACAGTTATGAAACTCCCGTCAGAGATAGCGCCAACCAGATTATTCTTTTTCCCGTAAAGGACGCATACCAGGATGTACTCAAACAGGAATTGCAGATTACAGGAGAACCGGAATTGGATATTTATAAGGATTATTATGGGAATGAAGTTGGGTTGTTTATGCGCACAGAACCCCATCAGGAATTGATCATTGATTCCAGAATCGAGGTTATCACTTACAGTAAAACCCTTCCGCCGGATGATCTTTCGCTCGAAGACCAATGGGAACAGCTAAGACAACTGCACCAACAGGTTCCTTATATTGATTTCCTTAACCAGGAAAATTTCGATGGCCTGTCTGAAATGCTGGAAGAAGTGAACAGGCAGGGGGCGCACGAACATACGCCCTTGCAATTGAGTAAAAACCTGACTGACTATGTCTACTCCAATTTTCAATATATTAAAGACCTTACAACAGTTGAGACCACCACAGATGAAATCTGGAAGCTGAAGGCGGGGGTTTGCCAGGATTTTGCCCACATCCTCTTGTTAATGCTTCGGTTCTCCGGGGTCCCCGCCCGTTATGTGAGCGGCTACATTTGTCCAAATAAAAATGGTATGCGTGGAGAGGGAGCTACCCATGCCTGGGTTGAAGCCTGCATACCTTCTTATGGATGGATGGGATTTGATCCGACAAACAATTGCATAGTGAATGAATTACACGTGCGGCTGGCAGTTGGACGCAACTTTACTGACTGCTCCCCGGTTAAAGGAACCTATAAAGGCGTCTCGCAGCACCGGCTGGAGGTGGGGGTTTCTGTTTCCTATGAAAACGGAAGAATAACAGATGAAATCGGAACATCATTAGTGCAACATCCGGTGAAAAATCCCAATCAGGAAAATTCGTACAGGAAATATATTGAGATGTTGCAGCAACAGCAGCAGCAGTAATCAGAAATATTTTTCTTCCAGAAACCGTGTCAGATCAAGTACGGCTCCCCGGCCATCCCGGCCCCCTGAATTGCATAAAACAATGATGCCCCGATGTTTTTCTTTAAGGATTTCTGCCCGGGAGGCAAATAATAATGATAATCCTTCGTGAAAGGAAAAGGACTGATCATTCAGGCTTCCATTGTTCCATCCCATGGCATAATCAAGCGCTCCAAAATGCAAATATTGAAATGTCGCCTCAGATAGATGAGCCTTCTTTCCAACCAAACCCGAAAGGTTTTCCTGCATGAATTTTATATAATCCGACAAGCTGAGATTAATCTCCTGAGCAGGATAAAGTATGGGATTTATCCTTACCCAGGTGTGGGCATTTTCCGAATGGAAATAACCACCCTGTATCCAGTGGCCGGCCGGTGCTGCAGTGTCTGAGAGCAGGGGCCAGGAATAATGAATGGAAATTTTTAGTGGTTTTTGAATATATTGGGAAATCAATTCTTCCCAGGATTTACCAGTTACCTGCTCAAGCATGGAGGCTGCCATTATATATCCCGCCAACGAAAACACGATCTTCTTCTGAAGAAAATTTTCCATATCGGGTTTTTGCTGCAGCATATAAAATGTGAAGGCCTTTCTCCTTGCAATGATATTTCCGCGAAAATTCGGAATGAGCGACCAATCTAACATGGTCGTGAAAGCCTGAATGCGTGAACGGCTCGTAAGCAGATCCTCCAGTGTTATGTTTTGATAAACCGGAAAAACTTTCTTTTTGAATTCAGGAAACAATTCCAATAATGGGGTTGTCCATTGTATTTTCCCAGCCTCAACCAATCTGGCTGCAACATAGGCTGTAAAGGCAACGGTATTGGTACCGATATGAAAACGGTCATTCAAGCTGATCGTGTCTTTTAATTTAAATGCTCTGTACCCCACAACCTGCTCATCCAGTATGCTGTCTTCTGAAAATATGGCAAAGGCCATACCGGGAACCCCGCGAATAATGCGGATTGAATCTGCTGCATCCCGGTCGGTTTGCGTGCTACCTCTGAATGGAAGCAGGAACAGGGCGATAAGAGGGATAAGGACACAGCGCTTGTTCATTTTATTGCAGTCAGTGAAGATAAGAAAATTCGAAAATGGCCCGATGAGCTATTTATCTTCATTCATGATGTTCCAAAGCAGGTCTTTCAATGCCTGGATTCCCGTTTGGGTAACGGAGGAAATGAAAATGTGGGGAATTGCAGCGGGTAATTCCTTTGCAATATCAGTAATCAACTCCTCATCCAGCAGGTCGCTTTTGCTAATTGCAATCACAAACCGCTTATGCAGCAGTTCAGGATTGAATAGTTCGAGTTCGCTTTGCAGAATTTCAAATTCCTTACGGTGATCCGGACTGTCAGCCGGGATCAGGAATAACAAAGCCACATTTCTTTCAATATGCCTTAAAAACCGATGTCCCAGTCCTTTGCCCGAAGCCGCACCTTCAATGATGCCGGGAAGATCGGCAATACAGAAACTTTTTCCGTCACGGTATTCCACCATGCCCAGCTGCGGGGCAAGCGTCGTAAAAGCGTAATCGGCGATTTTGGGTTTAGCTGCTGTAATTACAGAAAGCAAGGTTGATTTCCCTGCATTCGGGAACCCTACTAACCCTACGTCGGCAAGAACTTTCAATTCAAGTACTTTCCATCCCTCGGTTCCGGGTTCACCAGGCTGAGCATGCTCGGGTGCCTGGTTGGTTGGCGTCGCGAACTGGGCATTGCCCAATCCGCCACGGCCGCCCCTGATCCAAATTATTTCTTGCCCGTCTTCCAGTATCTCGGCTTCTTTTAGTCCCGTTATTTCGTCCCTCGCAATAGTGCCCAGGGGAACGTCAATGTAAATATCTTTTCCAAACCGGCCGGTGCATTTATTTCCACTACCCGCTTCTCCGTCTTCGGCCAGGACATTTTTATAATAACGTAAATGAAGAAGGGTCCACACATTTTTGTTTCCCCTTAGAATGATATGGCCACCGCGTCCGCCATCACCGCCATCGGGTCCTGCCAGTGCGTTGTACTTAGTTCGTAAAAAATGTTTTATACCCGGACCCCCGTGTCCGCTCCGGCAGAAAACCCTGATCTGATCTACAAAATTGCTTTTTTCCACTGGATAATTTCGGGCATCAAAGATAACTGATTCAGCGGGGTTACTGAGGGAGAACTAAATGACTGACCAGGCCCGTCCATCCGGTCTGATGGGAAGCTCCCAGTCCGAGACCAGAATCCCCATGGAAGTATTCAAAGAATAGAATATAATCCTTAAAGTTCGGGTCGGATTGCAGGAGTGGATTATCCCCATAAATCGGCCGGTTACCTTTTTGATCTCTTGTAAAAAGGGAAATTACTCTTTTAGCTAGTTTTTCGGATATTTCTTTCAGCGTAAAAAAGTTTCCTGAATGAGTCGGGTATTCAACCTTGAAATCGTCACCGTAATAATCATGAAAACGCTTCAGCGAATCAATGATCAGGAAATTAGCGGGCATCCACACGGGTCCCCTCCAATTGGAGTTGCCGCCAAATAGCGGGATATCCGATTCGCCCGGAGTATACTTTATGGAGAAGTTCATACCATCTAGTTGCATCATGTAAGGATGCGCTTCATGGTATTTCGAAAGAGCCCGTATCCCGTGCTCGCTCAGAAACTCGTTTTCATCCAGCATCCGGTAAAGAATTCTTTTCATCCGGTGTCCGCGCAAAAGGGATAACAAATGCTTTTCGTCTTTTCCTTTTTCGCCCCATCTCGAAACCAGGTTTGCTATTTTAGGCTGGTTCAATAAAAACCAACGAAGTCTCTCGGCAAAATCTTTTTGGGTATTCAGGAGTTCATCATCGATCACTTCAACTACCAAAAGCGGGATAAGCCCGACCATGGAGCGGATCTTTAATTTTTCAGAAGGTTCACCGGGCCTTTTCAACACATCGTAAAAGAATTCATCTTCATCGTCCCAAAGGTCAGTATTGACTTCGCCCATGCCGGCCATGGCGTAGGCAATGTATAAGAAGTGTTCAAAAAACTTGGTTGCCATATCCTGGTAAATGGGATTCGTTTTCGCAAGCTCAAGCGCAATGCGCATCATATTCAAAGAATACATGCACATCCAACTCGTTGAATCGGATTGCTCCAATAGAATTCCTTCGGGAAGCAGCGCATTGCGGTCGAATAGTCCGATATTATCCATACCCAGAAATCCGCCTTCAAAAATATTATTCCCTTCCTTGTCCTTCCGGTTTACCCACCAGGTGAAGTTGAGCAGGAGTTTCAAGAAAACTGTTTCCAGAAACTTCCTGTCGCCTTTACCTGTGGCAGCTTTATCTGCTTCATAAACTTTCCATGTTGCCCAGGCGTGGACGGGCGGATTGACATCAGAAAAACCCCATTCATAAGCCGGGAGCTGTCCGTTCGGATGCATATACCATTCATGTGTTAGCATGATCAATTGCTCTTTCGCAAAAACAGGATCAATTGCGGAAAAACAGATGCAGTGAAAGGCCCAGTCCCAGGCTGCGAACCAGGGATATTCCCAGGTATCAGGCATGGATATGATATCTGAATTATTGAGGTGTACCCACTGATGATTTCTTCCTCTCAGTCTTTCGGGTGGAGGAGCAGGACCGGCAGGGTCGCCCGTCAGCCATTTTTTTACATTGTAATAATAATATTGCTTGCTCCAGATCATCCCTGCAAAAGCCTGCCGTTGGATCATTTTCAATTCATCATCCGCAATAGCAGCCTGCAGTTCCTGATAGAAGAGTTCGGTTTCAGCGATCCGGTCCGCAAATATTTTTTCAAATGTTTCAAAGGGCTGGTCTGTTTTATTCTTACTTAAACGAACCCGCAACACTTCCGGCCTGCCGGGCATTACCATGCGTTTGAAATGGATAGCCCCCTTGGTGCCGTTGTTTGCGGCGTTAATGGTTTTTGCGCCCTGGATGAGAAAATCATTTATGCCATCCTTATAAAATGGATGATTAGCCGGAGAATTGTAAAGTCTGCCTGTGTTGGTTTCATTGTCGCAAAAAAGAAATTCGTCACCGGATTCAGCATACAAAAGCATATTTCCCAGGCTTGAATGATGAATCGAAATGGCATCGGGAATACTGGCATTCAGTCCGGGCTTTTCGTTTTCATTCGGATAACCCCAGGCCCAGGTATTACGAAACCAAAGAGTTGGTAATACATGAATGGGGGCAGGCTCAGGTCCGCGGTTATGAATCGTGATCTTCATCAGAATATCTTCGGGCGAAGCTTTTGCGTATTCAATAAAAACATCAAAGTATTTATTTTCCTTAAAGATGCCGGTGTCCTGCAATTCGTATTCCGGATCATTCCTGCTGCGGCGCTGATTCTCAGTGAGTAGATTCTGGTAAGGAAATTCCTGCTGCGGGTATTTGTACAGCATCTTCAGATAGGAATGCGTGGGCGTGGCATCCAGGTAATAGTATAATTCCTTTACGTCTTCGCCATGATTGCCATCGGGGCCTCCCAGTCCGAAAAGTCTTTCCTTCAGGATCAGATCCTTTTCATTCCAGAGGCTAACGGCGAGGCATAGCTGCAGATTGATGTCGCTGATACCGCCCAGTCCTTCTTCTCCCCAGCGCCACGCTTTGCTCCGGGCCATGTCGTGAGAAGTATATTCCCAGGGCCGGCCATCAGAGCTATAATCTTCCCTTACGGTTGACCATTGACGCTCGCTGAGATAAGGGCCCCATTTCTTCCAGGAGGGATCGGAAAGCCGCTCGTTTTCTGCATTCATGTACACCGGTTAAAACAACAAAAGCTGGCGGTCCTGATATCAGGCATAAATATGCTCAACGTATGACCTGTATTTTTCCAGGATTACCTTTCTTTTTATACTCAATTTCGGCGTAAGCTCGCCGCCTTCAATACTCCAGTCTTCGGGCAACAATTCGAATTTCTTAACCTGCTCCACGTGGTTGAACTGCTCATTGTAATGATCAATGATCTCCCGGTAATTCTTCAGGACTGCCGGATTCCGGATCATAGTCTCGTGGGAATCCGTGGGAAGTTGATGCTCTTTGCACCATTCTATAAGATGGCTGAATGCAGGTACGATCAGTGCACCCACAAATTTTCTTTCCGGACCAACCACTATGGCCTGCTCGATAAAGCGCGATTCCTTCAGTTTATTTTCGATTGCTGCCGGGGCGACATACTTTCCCCCGCTGGTTTTGAATAATTCTTTTTTCCGGTCGGTGATGCGCAGGAATTTACCGTCTTCAAATTGCCCTATATCTCCTGTATGCAGCCAGCCGTCAATAACCGTTTCTGCGGTGAGGTCAGGCCTCTTAAAATATCCTTTCATCACACTTGGTCCCTTTACGCAAATTTCCCCGTCGGATTCAAGTCTCACTTCCATGCCATTCACCACAGGGCCCACCGTTCCCAGTCTATTTATCCCCCGGCGGTTTACTGCTATTACGGGCGAATTTTCTGTCGGTCCATAGCCTTCATAGACAGGGATGCCGGCGCCGTTAAAAGTGCGCAATAACCTTTCCTGACAAGCAGCGCCTCCGGTGATGATGTATTTGATATTGTTTCCGAGCGCTTCGCGCCATTTATTAAATATCAGTTTATTGGCAATCGACAATTGAAAATTATACCAGAACCCAAGGTTGCGGCTATTGTCATATTTTTTTCCAAGTTCAACGGCCCAGAAAAATAACTTTCTTTTTATTCCTGTGAGGGCAGCGCCTTTTGTCATAATGCGCTCATATACTTTTTCGAGTAACCTCGGCACGGTACAGAATATATCTGGTTTTATTTCCAGCAAATTCGGCCCGATCGTATCCATGCTTTCCGCATAATAAATGCTGTTGCCGCTAAAGAGATAGATATAGCTGACCATTTTCTCGAAAATATGATTTAGCGGTAAAAAGCTGAGCGTCCTGAATTCGGGGCGGTCTTCGAAGGGGAAACTTTCTTTGGACAAAAGCACATTGCTCAGAATATTATTATGCGTCAGCATAACGCCTTTTGGTGTTCCCGTTGTGCCGGAGGTATAAATGATGGTTGCGAGATGATCCGGACGAATGGTTTTGCTGATGCTGTCAACTTTTTCGATGAGTGCCGGGGTCGACATAGAAACCAGGGATGACCAGTGATCGGCTCCGGTTATCCTGTTGAAAGAATAAACATTTTGTATGGAGGGGGTGTTGGGGCGAATGGCCTGGATCTTCCGGTACAAATCTTCGCTGCTTACAAAGACGTATTTAACGGAGGCATCATTAAAAATGAATTCAATTTCAATCGGATTGGTCGTGGGATAAATCGGAACGAGCACTGCACCCAGTTTCTGCACGGCCATATCGGTGATCAGCCATTCTGCGCGGTTATTCGCAATGATCCCGATCTTGTCCTGCTGATCAACGGTCATATCGTTGCCGGAAACACCCAGTGATAAAAGTCCCGCAGCAAGCTGGTTAACGGATTGCTCGATTTCCGCCGTGCTGTACTTTCGCCAGGAGCCTTCTTCCTTGGCGGCAAGCATATCTTGTTTAGGAAATTTCTCCAGCTGATAAGCAATACAGTCAAACAGCCGTGTGGGTTTAATCATAGATATTTATTTTGCAACAGATGCCCGGTAATATTGACCCGGAGGTAATTTAAAAACCCTTCCTTTTTGAAAACTGATAAAGCGGTTATAGTCGTCTGTATGGGTAGCTGTCCAGCTTTGAAAAGCGGCAAGCCCCATGGATGCGCCGAAAACCCATTGGTTGTAAGCATCAAAAAGACCTTCCTTCATCAATTGTTGTTCATAATCAAAAAGCCGGAAAGGATATTTGCCGGCATATTTATCAAACCATTCCAAAATAAATTTGCTGCGAAGGATATTGAGGGATTCCGGCGTAAGCCCCAGGGAAATGGCAGATGACTGATCAGCCATTACATTCAGATAGGCGGCAACAAAAGGGTTTTTATTGGCCTGGGTCTTAGGGGCTTTCAGATCCATAAATAATTTCTTGTATCCGTCAACCAGCAGGCTTTTTATTTCGGGGGTGCGACTGCTGTAACTTTCCAGGTCAACAAAGATTTCGCCATAAAGAAGGGTCCACACTTTATCGTAGGTAAAATAATAATATTTACAGGCTTTATAATAATTTGAAGAATAAGACGGATCCACTTCGATGCCCTTTTCCCACAGGCGAATGGCTTCAGGGTCCTTTTTCATCCATAGCATTTCTCCATATTCGTTATAGAGTTCGCCGCTATTCGGGAACTTCTTGATTCCCTGACGGTACATCTTATCTGCTTCTTTTTTTTCTTCAATGGCTTTATATGCCATCCCCAGGATCTGGTAACATTGCTCGTCAGCGTCTTTTCTTTCAATGAGTTTTCTGCCTTCTTCCACGGAAGCGCTGAAATTACTTTGAAGATAATAAGAGAAAGCAAGGTCTTTTTCTATGGCCAGATCATCGGGAGCTGCTTTTAAAGCAATGCCTAAAACGACAATGGCATTTGAATAGTCGCCGCTCCACATATAATTTTTGGCCACCTTGTGAAGGGAATCCGCTGATTGTGCGAAAGCAGAAAATCTGAGTAAAAATAGACCGGTAAAGAACAGGACTTTTTTCATGTAATGAATATAGGGAGAACGTTTTGAAAACGGATTCCGGTTTGAATAATTGTTCTTCAAAAATACGAATGCTTACCTTATCAGATGTGTTAAGAGTCCGTCCCGTAGTTTAGGCTCAAACCAGGTGCTCTTGGGGGGCATAATTTCACCACTGTCGGCAATGTCAAAAAGCTGGTTCATACTTACGGGAAACAGGCTGAAAGCGACTTTCATGTTGCCGCTCAGAACTCTTTTTTCCAATTCACCCAATCCGCGCATGCCGCCCACGAAATCTATCCGGTCGTCGATTCTGGGGTCCCCGATACCCAGCAAAGGAGCCAGAATATTCTCCTGGAGAATGGTAACATCCAGGATTCCGATCGGGTCTTCACGGTATGTTTTTTCTTTTGCTTCCAACCTGTACCAGCTACCATCCAGGAACATTCCGAAAGTATGCAGACGGTTGGGAGAAAAAGCAGTATCGGTTTTTTCAACCTTGAAGTTTTTCTTCAGGCTTTCGAGAAAGGTTGCGGGCTCCAATCCGTTAAGGTCTTTCACTACCCTGTTATAATCCATAATCTGAAGTTCATCAGAAGGAAAAAGCGTGGTTAGAAAAAAATCAGCTTCAGGAGAAGCATGATCTCCCAGAGCTTGCTTCACTTTGGCCGCAGATGCTGCGCGGTGATGGCCATCGGCAATATAGGTAAACGGGATTTCGTTTTTAAAAATAGTACTGATCCGTTGAATGGTATCCGCCTCGTCAATTACCCAGACTTTATGAGCGATACCATCTTCGGCTAAGAAATCATAAACAGGCTGATGGGATATTTTCCAGGCGCTGACGAGATCAGTGATCCGTTGGTTGGATTTGTAGGCCATAAATACATTTCCTGTTTGCGCACCGACGATCCTCATGTGCTGAATGCGGTCCTGTTCTTTTTCCGGACGGGTCAGTTCATGTTTTTTTATAATATTTTTTTCATAATCCTCTACCGAACTCACGCAGACCAGGCCTGTCTGGCTTTTGCCATTCATGGTCAACTCATAGATATAGTAGAAAGGCCTTTCGTCGCTTAACAATATTTTCTGATCGCGGAAAATAAAAAGATTATCTGCCGCCTTGAGATATACTTTCTCGCTATGGGCATCTGTTTCTTCCGGCAAATCAATCTCTGCCTTCGTGATATGCAGGAAGGAATAAGGATTATTTCCCGCCAAAAGCCTTGCTTCTGCACTGTTTAATACATCATAGGGCGGCGAAGCAATCCTGGAAGCCAGGGCCGGCTGTGGTCGCAATGCGCGGAATGGAGAAATTATTGCCATACGGGATTGAAATTACAACTCATTTATCAGGCTGCTGATTGCTTTTACGCTTTCCATCGGCAATGCATTGTACAGGGAAATTCTGAAACCGCCAACACTCCGATGACCTTTTACGCCCACCATTCCCTGCTGCTGACAGGCATCGAGGAATTTTTTCTCCAGACTGGTATCGGGTATGCGAAACACTACATTCATGCGGCTCCTGTCTTCTCTTGCAACCGTTGGCTCGAATCCTTCCCGCGCATCCAGGGTATTATAGAGCAGATCCGCTTTAGCCTTGTTTACTTTTTCAATAGCCGCTACACCGCCTTGTTTTTTCAGCCAGCGCAGCGTAAGCAGGCAAACATAAATGGGAAAAACGGGAGGCGTGTTGAGCATGGAACCCGCTTCGATATGCTGGCGGTAATCCATCATGGAGGGCAGTTTGCGATTTACTTTTCCAAGTATGTCCTTTCGTACAATCACCAAATTTACGCCAGTTGCTCCGATATTCTTTTGAGCCCCGGCATAGATGAGAGCAAACCGGTTAAAATCCAATTCGCGGCTGAGAATATCACTGCTCATATCAGCGACCAGCGGGATCTTTGTGTCGGGAATTTCAAACATTTCCGTACCCTCTATCGTGTTATTGCTGGTATAATGAAAATATTTTGCATCAGGGGGTATGCGAAATCCTTTGGGGATATAGCTGTAGTTTTTATCTTTTGATGAAGCGACTATGTTTACCTCACCAA
>PLEB01000347.1:2322-5597 GCA_003136915.1 Chitinophagaceae bacterium | reverse complement strand
CGTCAGGAGCGAATTTCGCAAACATAAGAGAAGAAACGGGAAGGGAGTTGCCGAGTTGTTTCAAGCTATGATCAGCAAAATCATAAACCCAGTAATCACCCCTTGTATCATAACGCCAAACTTTTTTAGTATTTGTATAGATCAATAATTTCCTGAAGTCAGCCGAGAATAAAAAATACCGGATATCCAGCGGTTCTTCCTTTCCTGCAGGAATGAGATCTTCCCTATGGAGAAGAACGGTCTCTTGATTCGAAGGCAGTTCATGTTTCACAATGCTTTCGCCTTCAACCTGAAAATAGCTATTCCCATCAGCGCCCCAGACCATCGGTTTGTATAGCTGCGCCCGGCCGGAGAAGGCAATGCAAGCGATAATTGCAATGAATATTCCTTTCTGATAATGGGCTCTGAATATAAACATGATACCGATTTTGGAGGTGAAAATTAGGAATTTGGCGTCAAGATCCCATGACCATTCAACATAAAAAAATCCCTCTTCAGTTAAACCAGAAGAGGGATCCGATAATTGAGAATTTATCAGGCTGTTACTTTACCCTTACCCTTAACTTTAGCAATCACTTCTTCAGCAACATTGCTGGGTGCGGGAGCGTAATGGGAAAATTCCATTGTTGATGTAGCACGACCCGAGCTGAGGGAACGAAGTTGCGTAACGTATCCGAACATTTCGGAGAGCGGTACTTTTGCTTTGATCACCTGTGCATTATTCTTGCTATCCATTCCTTCCAACATACCACGGCGACGGTTGAGGTCGCCCGTAACATCTCCCATATATTGATCAGGAGTGATCACTTCCACTTTCATGATCGGTTCCAACAAAACCGGTTTTGCTTTTTTTGCAGCTTCCCGGAATCCCTGTTTGGCACAAAGCTCAAACGACATAGAGTCGGAATCCACCGCATGGAAACCGCCATCAAAAATCCGGACCTTCATGTTATCTACCGGATAGCTGGCCAATACGCCGGTAGTCATGGCTGATTCAAATCCTTTTTCTATGGCCGGAATAAATTCCCTGGGTATGGAACCTCCGAAAATATCATTGACAAACTGGTAGTGCCCCTTCTCTTCTTTCAGGAATTCTTCATCCGCCGGACCGAGTTCAAAAATAATATCTGCATACTTACCCCTGCCGCCCGTTTGCTTTTTCAGCGTTTCCCTGTGCTCGATGCTTTTCTGAAATGCTTCTTTATATGCCACCTGCGGTGCTCCCTGGTTGATTTCTACTTTAAACTCACGACGCATCCTGTCTACGATAATTTCCAGGTGCAGCTCTCCCATTCCGCTTAAGATGGTTTGTCCGGTTTCTTCATCGGTCTTTACCTTAAGTGTAGGATCTTCTTCCACCAGTTTGGCGATGGCCATGCCCATCTTATCCACATCCGCCTGCGTCTTCGGCTCCACAGCAACAGAGATCACCGGTTCGGGGAAAGTCATTTTTTCCAGAATGATAGGATGATCTTCCGTGCATAAGGTGTCCCCTGTTTTAATGTCCTTAAACCCAACTGCAGCTCCAATATCCCCCGCTTCGATAAAATCGATCGGATTCTGCTTATTGGCATGCATCTGCATGATCCTGGAAATCCGTTCATTCTTTCCTGTCCTGGTGTTTAACACATAGGAACCTGAATCGAGATGACCGCTATACACCCGGAAAAAGGCAAGGCGTCCCACGAATGGATCGGTGGCAATCTTAAATGCCAGGGCCGCAAAGGGTTCCTTCGCATCCGGCTTGCGTGTAATTTCTTCGCCTGTATTCGGATCATGACCAACCACTGCAGCTACATCGGCAGGGGCCGGAAGATATCGTACAATGGCGTCCAGGGCTTTCTGCACACCTTTGTTTTTAAAGGAAGACCCGCACATCATCGGAATGATAGACAGATCAATCGTTGCCTTACGGATGGCTTCATGCATTTCATCCTGCGTTATGGAATTGGGGTCTTCAAAAAACTTTTCAAGCAGTTTCACATCATATTCTGCAACGGCTTCCACCAGGTGCTGCCTCCATTCCTTTACATCATCCACCATATCTTCAGGAATCGGAACCTCCTGATACGTCATTCCCTTTCCTTCTTCATCCCAGATAATTCCTTTCATGGTAATGAGGTCCACCACACCCTTGAAACTGTCTTCTGCACCAATGGGTAGTTGAAGCGGAACAGCCTTGGCGCCCAGCATTTCCTTAATTTGTTTTACCACATTCAGAAAATCTGCCCCGGCACGGTCCATCTTGTTCACAAAACCAATCCTGGGTACCCTGTACTTGTTCGCCTGGCGCCAAACGGTTTCTGACTGAGGTTCTACGCCCGATACGGCGCAAAATAGAGCCAGCAATCCGTCCAATACACGCAGTGAACGCTCCACTTCCACTGTGAAATCCACGTGACCGGGCGTATCAATGATGTTGAATTTGTATTGTTTGGTTTCCGGTGATTTCTTTCCCTGATCGGTTGGAAAATTCCAAAAGCAGGTGGTTGCCGCTGAGGTAATGGTGATCCCTCTTTCTTTTTCCTGTTCCATCCAGTCCATAGTAGCTGCACCATCATGCACTTCTCCTATTTTATGAGATACACCTGTATAATAAAGGATACGCTCGGTGGTCGTTGTTTTGCCGGCGTCAATATGGGCCGCTATACCAAAATTTCTTTGAAAATGAAGGTCTGACATGGTTATGAATTATAATATTTTTCAGTCCGGGATCCCGCTGTTTTGGATCTTGTCGCAAAGCCCCGGAACATTAAAACGCAATTTTTGGGTTCAGATTACAAATCCCGGGAACATGTATTTTAATGGGTGCGCAAAGGTAGGTATTTTTTTGCTAAAAACCGCAGTTTATGACCTTACCCGCCAAATGAAAAATCCCTTCTCCGGCAGCCGCCGGGAAGGGATTCAATCACAAAAGCAAATCTTATGTATCAGATCCGGAAATGAGCAAAAGCCTTGTTGGCTTCAGCCATCCGGTGCGNNAGCGAAACCTTGCGGTCGGCCCGGACTTCAGAAGGAATCTGGAAAGTAGCGCCCCCGATTCTCCGGCTTCTCACCTCTACCGCCGGGGTCACATTATTCAAAGCCCTTCTCCACACTTCATAGCCATTATCGTTGGTTTGTTTCGACACTCTTTCAATTGCATCATAAAAAAGACTGAATGCAGTATTTTTCTTGCCCTGCCACATCAGGTTATTTACAAAACGCGTAACCAGGATGTCGTTGAATTTTGCATCCGGAGCGAGTGGTAATTTTTTGGCCTGTGACTTCCTCAT
>PLEB01000347.1:0-2309 GCA_003136915.1 Chitinophagaceae bacterium | reverse complement strand
AGCACGATGGAGTGCTCCTGCAGATTATGGCCTTCACCGGGAATATAAGCGATAACTTCTACCTTGTTGGTAAGCCTTACTTTGGCTACTTTACGCAATGCTGAATTCGGCTTCTTGGGCGTGGTTGTATACACACGTGTGCAAACGCCGCGCCGCTGAGGGCAGGAATCCAGGGCCCTCGACTTGCTCTTTGCCCTGATGATTTCTCTTCCTTTTCTGACTAATTGCTGAATTGTCGGCATTATAAATGCGTTTGAAATTTGGGACGGCAAAGGTAACGGCGGACCGGTGAATATCCAAATTAATATTGACCCTACACTTTTACGAGCCAGCCCCGGGGATCGGGTCTTTTGCCTTCCCGCATCTCAGTAAGGATCTTTTTTACTGCGGGCGCCAGGCTAAAGGATGAGGTATCAAAAGTCATGGTATAGTCGTGATATTTCAACTCCTTGATATAGGAAATGGTAGCTGCCGTTCCCGATCCGAATATCTCGGTTAGTTTCCCGCTGCGGTTAGCACCAACCACCTCTTCAATATTGATCCTTCGTTCCTCCACCGTAATACCCTGATCACGAAGTACCGTAATCACGCTGTCCCTGGTTACACCGGCCAGAATGGTTCCTTCGTCCAGAGATGGAGTGACCACCGTATTGCCAAACACAAAGAACACATTCATCGTACCCACTTCCTGAAGCCATTTATGTTCGAATGCATCTGTCCACAATACCTGGTCATAGCCCTGGTTTTTGGCCTCAGCGGTTGCCTTCAGGCTGGCTCCGTAGTTGCCGGCATTTTTGGCAAATCCAACACCGCCAGGTGAAGCCCGCGTATATTTTTCCTCGACATATATTTTCATCGGCGCAGAATAATATGGGCCGGTCGGACTCAGCAGGATCAGGAATTTATAATTGGATGAAGCTTTAACACCAAGTGAGGTGTCGGTAGCAAACATCACGGGACGGATATACAAGGAATAATCCTCTTTCGCCGGGATCCATTCCCTATCCAGGCCAACCAATTGCCGCATGCCTTCTATAAATATATCTTCCGGAATGGAAGGCATTTCCATTCGCTCTGCAGAAATATTAAACCTTCTGAGATTATCGAAAGGACGGAAAATAAAAGCCTCTCCGTTCTTGTTTCGGTAAGCTTTGACACCTTCAAAAATAGCCTGGCCATAATGAAGGGCCATTATGGATGGTTCGAATGAAATTACCTGATACGGCTTAATTGAAGCAAGTTTCCACTCGCCATCGGCATAGTCTGCCTCAAGCATATGGTCACTGAAAAACTTACCAAAAGGTAAATGATCGAAATCTATTTCTGCCAGCCTGCTTCTTTTAACACGGATCACCGGTATGTCCATCGTCTCCATCATAAAATACTATTTTTGATCTTACAAAGAAACAAACATTCCCGGAGCGCGCAAAACCGTCTCTGTAAATTTCATAGATTTATGGGTATCAATAACATCAGGCTGTCCCCTTCGTTGCTTGCAGCACTTTATCCGGATTCCCTGGTTTTGGAAAAGATTCAGGAAAATCAATTCCCGGCCCCAACAGTATACCGTTATCTTGGAAATCACCTCAGGAAGATCAGTTTCCTGGTTCATTATTCCGATGCTGTTTTTCTTCCGGACGACCAACTTGAATTTCTTGGCAGGATGCTTTCTCCATGCCATCTGGGAATAGCCGATGTTTCCGTGCTGAATACCGCCGGCAATCCGGTGGAAATTCTTGAATTAAGCCGCCAGCTTAGGCCGGAAACGCTTTTCATTTGCGGAATTGATCCGGCTTCCCTGGGCATCCAAGACCAACTGAAACCTTTTACTGTTACCACCCTACTTGGAATCTCCATGCTTTTACTTCCTTCATTAAACAGAATCAACCAGGAAACAACTGAAGCCAGGCAATACAAAAAGCAATTGTGGCTTTGTCTTCAAAAATTGTTTAGTCTATGAAGCTGATTTTCGCGACTCATAATTCCCATAAAGTAGAAGAGATGCAGGCGGCCATCGGGGATGATGTAGAGATCATTTCAATGAAAGAAGCGGGTATAAACAAGAAAATTCCCGAACCGCATGATACCCTCCGCGAAAATGCATTGGAAAAATCGCGGACCGTTTATCTTCTTTCCAATGGAAAAGATTGTTTCAGTGAGGATACAGGGCTTGAAGTGGATGACCTGAAGGGCGAGCCCGGCGTCCGGAGTGCTCGCTATGCAGGCGAACCCGTTTCATTTTCAAAAAACATAGATAAACTCCTGGCCAGCCTGCGTGATTCTTCCAGGCGAAGGGCGCGGTTCCGGAC
>PLEB01000094.1 GCA_003136915.1 Chitinophagaceae bacterium | reverse complement strand
GCCGTAGAAGATTTTATGAAGCCTGACCGGGTGGTGATCGGTACATCTTCGGACCGCGCGAAAAAAATGATGGAGGAATTGTACAGTCCGTTCGTCAGGCAGGGGAATCCTGTCATTTTTATGAACGAGCGTTCAGCAGAACTCACCAAGTACGCTGCAAATTCTTTTCTTGCTACCAAGATAACTTTCATGAATGAGATTGCGCAGCTCTGCGAGCGGCTTGGAGCAGATGTAGACATGGTGCGTCGCGGCCTGGGAAGCGACGAACGCATTGGCAGAAGATTTCTTTTCCCGGGAATCGGTTATGGAGGAAGCTGTTTTCCGAAAGACGTGCAGGCCCTGGTAAAATCTTCCCGCGAAGTGAACTATGAATTCCAGATCCTGAATGCCGTCATGGATATAAATGAAAAACAAAAACTGCATCTCATTCCCAAGATCAAAAAATATTTTAACGGTCAGCTGAAAGGAAAACATTTCGCTCTCTGGGGTCTTGCCTTCAAACCCAATACAGATGATATCCGCGAAGCTCCCGCACTATACATCATTGATGCCCTGAAAAAAGAAGGTGCCACCCTGGCCGTGTATGATCCCGAGGCCATGAACAATGTAAAAGCGCAAATTGGAGATCAGGTTGCGTACGGAGAAAGCCAGTACGATGTGCTGGTGAATGCCGACGCCCTGATCATCGCCACGGAATGGAATGAATTCCGCACCCCGAACTTTTTGAAAATGGTTACCACCATGAAGAACAAAGTGATCTTCGACGGAAGGAATTTGTTTGATATCAATGCCATCCGTGAACTTGGTTTTTATTATGAAAGCATTGGCCGCGCTATTGCTATTCCGGCTAACAATAACTATCACAAAAAGAACCCATGATCAAACAACGCGTACTCATTACGGGTGCAGCAGGATTTTTAGGTTCGCATCTATGCGACAGGTTCATTAAAGAAGGATTCCAGGTGATCGGCATGGATAATCTCATCACCGGAGATCTAAAAAATATTCAACATCTTTTCAAGCTCGAACAATTTGAATTCTATCATCAGGATGTAAGTAAATACATCCATGTGCCCGGACCGCTGGATTATATTCTTCATTTTGCATCGCCTGCGAGCCCGATTGATTATTTAAAGATCCCTATCCAGACCTTAAAAGTAGGCTCTCTCGGCACGCACCATTGTCTTGGTCTTGCCAAAGCAAAAAATTCACGTATCCTGGTTGCATCCACATCAGAGATCTATGGTGATCCGCTGGTTCATCCGCAGCCCGAAGAATACTGGGGAAATGTGAATCCTGTCGGTCCCCGTGGTGTATACGATGAAGCCAAACGATTTCAGGAAGCTATCACGATGGCATACCATACCTTTCACAAACTCGAAACCCGCATTGTGCGGATCTTCAATACTTATGGTCCGCGTATGCGCCTGAACGACGGCCGTGCGCTTCCCGCATTTATCGGGCAGGCCTTGCGAGGCGAGGACCTGACCGTATTCGGCGATGGCAGTCAAACGCGCTCTTTTTGTTATGTTGACGACCTCATCGAAGGCATCTACCGTTTGCTGAAAAGCGACTATGCATTACCGGTAAACATCGGCAATCCATCCGAGATCACGCTGAAAGAATTCGCAGAAGAAGTGATAAAGCTTACCGGATCCAACCGGAAAATCGTTTATAAACCCCTCCCTGCTGATGATCCCAGGCAACGCAAGCCTGATATCAGCAAAGCAAAAAAAATACTGGGTTGGGAACCGAAGGTCGGCCGCGAAGAAGGCCTGAAGATCACGTATGAATATTTTAAATCCCTTCCGCCGGAGGAATGGTATAAGGAGCCTAAAGAGTTTAAAGCGGGAATTGAAAAGTAAAAATTAAAAAGTAAAAAAGGATTGGTGAAATCATTCAGCAAAACCATTATGATAACGGGGGGAGCAGGTTTTATCGGCTCCCATGTAGTCAGGTTATTTGTGAATAAATATCCCGATTACCGGATCGTGAACCTCGATGCGCTAACCTATGCCGGCAACCTGGAAAACTTGCGCGATGTTGAATCTGCTCCCAATTATATCTTCGAGAAGGGAGATATCACCGATGCCGAAGGGATTACCCGCATATTTGAAACCTATCAATTCAATTCGGTAATCCATCTTGCTGCGGAGAGTCATGTTGACCGTTCCATTTTAGATCCGCTGGCATTTGTAAAAACCAATGTCATGGGCACCTGCGTGTTGTTGAACATATGCCGCCAACAATGGAGCAAGGATTCCGCAGGGAAATTATTTTACCATGTTTCTACAGATGAAGTGTATGGATCTTTAGGACCGACGGGATATTTTACCGAAACCACAGCTTACGATCCGCGCTCTCCGTATTCGGCATCCAAGGCAGCTTCGGATCATTTTGTAATGGCCTATTATCACACCTATCATTTGCCCGTGGTAATATCCAATTGTTCCAATAATTATGGTTCGCATCATTTCCCGGAAAAGCTGATACCGCTGATGATAAATAATATTAAGAACAACCGTCCCCTGCCGGTATATGGCAAAGGGGAGAATGTGCGCGATTGGCTCTATGTTGATGATCACGCGCGGGCGATTGACACCATATTTCATCGGGGCCGGGTTGGTGAAAAATATAATATCGGAGGGTTCAACGAATGGAAAAATATTGACATCGTGCATCTGCTCTGCAGGATCATGGATAAAAAGCTTGGTCGCGCCGAAGGTGAATCGGCCAAGCTGATCAGCTTTGTAAAAGATAGGCCGGGACACGACATGCGCTATGCCATTGATCCTACCAAACTGAATAAGGAGCTTGGCTGGAAGCCCTCATTGCAATTTGAGGAAGGATTGGAAAAAACGGTTGACTGGTACCTGGAGAATGAGGAATGGGTGAAGGAAGTTACCTCGGGGGCTTATCAGCATTATTACGAAAAGCAATACCAGAAATAATTATAGTATCCATGCCATTTANNTATGGCGTTATCCGCGGATTGCATTTCCAGCTTGAACCCTATGCGCAATCCAAGCTCGTGCGGGTGTTGGAGGGAAGAATTTTGGATGTGGTCGTGGATCTGCGTGCCGGATCTGCGGAATTCGGAAAAAGCTATAGTGTTGAACTATCCGCAGAAAATAAAAAACAGATCTATATTCCGAAAGGCTTTGCGCACGGCTTTTCCGTGCTGAGCGAAACCACCGAGATCTCCTATAAGTGCGACCAGTTTTACAACAAACAAAGCGAGGGCGGGATCAGGTATAATGATCCGCAATTGAATATTGACTGGCAGATTCCGCCGGAGAAAGCGCTGATCTCGGAAAAAGACGTCAGGCTGCCGGATTTTGATCCCCGCATTGTGCAATTCAAATTCAGCGAACAGAATGCCTGATGAAAAAATATATTCAGTAGCGGTAACCGGTAGGAACGGGCAGCTGGGGAAAGAACTGGCCCAGATCGCGCCACAATTTCCGCAGTTCCGCTTTTACTTTCTTTCGAGGGAAGACTTTCCGGTGGATGATATGGAAAAAATGAGTGGATGGCTGAAGGAAAATCCGGCCGACTATCTCATTAACTGTGCAGCATATACCGCGGTCGACAAAGCAGAATCAGAAAAGGAACATGCGTTTAAGATCAACGGTGAAGCGCCGGGCATCATTGCCGGGCTGTTATCGAAGCATGCCGGAAAGCTTATCCAGTTATCCACGGATTATGTATTTGACGGGCGGTCCTCCACGCCGCTTACAGAAAAAGCAGCAACTCATCCGATAAATATTTACGGCGCGTCTAAACTGCAGGGTGACCAAAACGCTATGTCGAAAAACGCGCAGACCCTGATCATCCGGACTTCCTGGCTGTATTCTTATTATGGTAATAATTTTGTGAAGACCATGATGAGGCTGATGAAAACAAAGGAGTCCATCCAGGTGGTAAACGATCAGGTTGGATCGCCAACCTATGCTGCGGATCTGGCAAAGGCCATATTGCAAATCATATCGTCGGAGAAATTTATCCCGGGCATTTATCATTACAGCAATGAGGGGGAAACCAGTTGGTATGGATTTGCGGAGGAGATAAAAAAAATTACCGGAAGCAGCTGCACCGTTTTGCCGGTAGCCAGTTCCGGTTATCCGACCGCTGCGAAGCGGCCGGCATATTCTTTACTGGATAAATCGAAAATAAAGAAGGACTATAAGTTGACTATTCCCGGCTGGAGAACCAGCCTGGCTGTTTGTATTGATGCGTTATTAAAATCAGCAGTGTAAAATGGATCGATAATTTGCTTTTTATTTGGCCAATTTAGCCGATTTGATGCTATCGTGATTCAGTCCGATCACAGGTGTATCGCTTCCACCATATAGTAATTCTTCATTCAGGTCGAGCACATCCTTTTGCAAGCCATACACTTCCTGTGTAAGCTTTCTAACTTTCTTAGATCCAAACAGATAGCCTATGCCAAAAATAAAAAGACAAGCAATCGCAACTTCCAGCATATTTAATTGAATAGCCTGGAGTAAATCAAGAATGGCTTCCATAGTTTTTAGTTTTTTTAGGATTGGATTAACAGTACTTTAAAAGTATTGCAACAAAACCAAAAGTACAACGTAAAAGTACTCTGCGTTGGTATTCGTAAATTTACGAATTGCGTTGATTATGAGGGGGTTATAAGCGGTTATTCCCCTTTAATGAAGAAAATAAACTGCATTAATATTTTTACACCACCGCTAAGGCATATCGATCG
>PLEB01000156.1:9811-11305 GCA_003136915.1 Chitinophagaceae bacterium | reverse complement strand
CTTTCCTGCTCTATCTCTTTGCCGCTATCCTCATCTTCGTACATTTCTTTTTCGGCCCCCTGCGACTGATCCTTTAACATATGGAATCTGGCAATATGGAAGGCGCAGAAAAAGTGCTTGGCACAATCCGTTTTCCCGGTCTTCTTTATAAACCCATCCGCTCCGTCTACTACACGCTCAAGGGAAATATCGCTATGATGAAACAGGATTTTGACGGAGCTGAAAAAAATATGAGAAAAGGCCTCGACCTGGGGATGCCCATGAAAGAAGCCGAGGGCGCCAGCCTGCTGCAAATGGGTATGCTCGCCATGCAGAGAAATGATATCCGAAAAGCAGAAGGTCTCATCCGCCAGGCACTCAGTAAAGGACTGCCCGACAAAGAAAATCAGGCGGCCGCCTACCTGCAGCTTTGTTCGATCATGATGACGAAAAGAGAGTTCCGCGCAGCGAAAGAGTTTTTCAGAAAAGCAAAGAATTTAAAACCGACAACCACACAGATCGTGGATCAGATCAAACAGATAGAGAAGTATATTTCAAGAATTCCGGGGTAAGGGAAGAATTTGAAATTTTGAAAATGTGGAAATGAGAGCGTGCAACCTAATCTGTATTTGATCAATTCAACATTAGCAATTTCACCAGCGCATTCTCGCTTTCACCAACTGCCTGAGCAGGGAAAAGGAATGATCCCTTTTTTCCAGGAAATCAAATGTTCCGTAGCGCTTGAGGTTTTCCTTGCTATGCACTTCCTGCTGACTTGAAAAGAGGACAACAAATATGGAGGGGTCAAATTTCCGGATCTCTTCCAGGGCCTCCAGACCGTTAATTTGGCCGTCGAGGTTGTAGTCAAGTACCACCATCTCGGGGCGATGGCCAAGATCAGCAAGACAGGCTTCACCACTGGTATAGAAAGACACCTGGCCTCCAAAAGTTTCAAGCTCCCTGGCGATCAATTGCTGATATAGAAGATTATCCTCTACTATAAAGATCACCGGACCGGATTGCGAAAACATGGGTTAGAAATTATTCTCATCTAATTCGAAAAAATATGCCGGATTTGTTCTGCTCATAAGGTTTTCATTTGCAAATGCTTATCAGCATTGGTCAAAACAGGAGTTTTCCCTTTTTGGGAAAATTGTGCAAAACTTGGGAAATGCTGCGTTAGCTGACTTCTTTCTGGAGCTGGCGGACGCAAAGGGAAACCACGGTCTCCACCTGCTTAACCAGGTGAGATACCTGGTCCAGGTTCTCCTGCAATTTTGCATTTGCTTCCAGCTTCCGGATATCACTATGGATAGCTTTAATGCCCATGGAGTCTACAGTAGATTTTAATTTATGGGCCATTTTCGAAACCTGCTCCCAGTTTTTAGCATGGGCCGCATCCACCAGTTCCTGCACGTTCTGCGGAACGGTTTCAATGAATAACAGGATCATTTTTTTAATGAAGGCGGGATCTCCCCCGGATACGGACCGGATCAGGGTCAGGTCGTAGAGATC
>PLEB01000156.1:0-9806 GCA_003136915.1 Chitinophagaceae bacterium | reverse complement strand
CCGTCCATTTCGGGCATCTGCACGTCCATTAATATACAATCAAAATATTGGCGTTTTAGCCAGTCCAACGCCTCTGAGCCGTTGTTTGCTATCACTACGGAAGCGCCGCTGGATTCCAGGATATGCCGCGTCAGATGTTGATTCAGCACGACATCCTCGGCAACCAGTATGGTTTTCCCGTACAGCCGCTTATCTGTCCTGGTTCTTTGCATAAGTGATTCTTCTTGCTTTAGCTGCACCGCACACTGGATTACTTGCTCTTGAGCTCACCGTTTTGTATCATCCGGTAAATGGTAGATTTCCCTATATCCAGCTTACGCGCTACCAGCAGCACATCCTTATCGTATTTATCGAGGTAATGCTGTATGATCTGGCTTTCAAACTCCTTTAAAGTAGTTTCGCGATTCAGCAGGTCACTGATGCTTGTAGAGGCATTCAGGGTAATATGTTCGGGAAGGATCAACTCTTCGTCACTCATCACCACAGCCAGCTCCATAATGGATTTCAACTCCCGCACATTGCCCGGAAAGGGATAGGCAGTTAGCTTTTGCTGAGCTTCCGGCGTGAGGGTCTTCCTGTTTATTTTATTCTCCTTACAAAAATGATCAACAAAATTCTTGGCAAGAACCGCGATATCCGTTCCTCTTTCCCTCAGTGGCGGCAGCAGGATGGGCAAGCCGATCAACCGCCAATAAAGGTCCTCACGGAAAGTTTTATTTTTTACTTCTTCCAGAAGGTTCTTGTGCGTTGCTACGATGATCCGTACATTAATTGGCAAAACCGCGTTGCCGCCGACACGGGTGATCTCCCTTTCCTGCAAAACACGCAGCAGCTTGGCCTGCAGGTTAATATCCAACTCCCCGATCTCATCGAGGAACAAGGTTCCCTTGTCCGCTTCTTCAAATTTTCCGATCCTTCGGGTTACTGCCCCTGTGAAGGATCCTTTTTCGTGGCCGAATAATTCGCTTTCCAGAAGTTCCTTTGGAATAGCCGCCACATTTACCGTCACAAAGGGTTGTTTATGCCTTTCTGAATTATAATGGATGGCCTTGGCCACCAATTCTTTTCCGGATCCCGTTTCACCGGTTACCGATACTGTAATATTTGTTTTGGATGCTTTTTCAATCAGCGCGAACACCTTTTCCATAGGTTCACTCTTACCAATAATGATCTGGGAGAAATCATATTTGCGGCCGACCTGGTTCTTCAGGCTTTCCACTTCTTGTTTCAGATTGCTGATCTCACGCAGATGCAGGATGCTATTCCAGAGCCGGTCCTTGGTATCATCGTCTTTTACGATATAATCGAAGGCCCCGTTTTTCAGGAGATTGATCGCAGTGGCAACGTCTTCCTGGCCGGAAATAATAATGACCCGGATTTCAGGATTGAATTCCTTGATCTTTCCGAGCACTTCGGTACCATCACTACCCGGCAAAGAATAGTCGAGCGTAACCACATCTGGCTGTTCATGGAGCTTGGCGAAGAAATCAGCAGGTGATTCAAATCGTTTAACTTCATATTCCGGATTCAGGGAAAGATAATGCTCCAGCATAGAGCCATACCACAAATCATCTTCAAGAATGAACACTTTGAACGCTTGGGGGTTCTTCATATTTCGGATTATATCGGATTGTACTGATGTATAACGGAAAAACGGACCGAATAATATTCCGGATTTAAGAAAGTTTCCTGATTTTGAATAAATTTTATTCTATATATGAATCAAAACGAAGTCTTTAGTAAACTTTACCAAAAACTCAACCCCCGGCAGAAGCTGGCCGTGGATACCCTGGAGGGCCCGGTTATGGTGATTGCCGGCCCCGGGACCGGGAAAACCCAGATCCTCGGGGCCCGGATTGGTAAAATCCTGCTGGAAACGGATACAGACCCCGGAAATATTCTCTGCCTTACCTACACCGATGCCGGAGCCATCGCCATGCGACGCCGTTTACTTTCCTTTATCGGACCCGATGCCTATAAAGTAAACATCTATACTTTCCACTCTTTCTGCAACGATATTATTCAGGACAATCTTTCTTATTTCGAAAAAACAGTGCTGGATCCGGTTTCGGTATTGGAACAGATTCAATACCTGAAGCTGCTCATAGATTCTTTTCCTAAAAATCATCCGCTGAAAAGGTTCCGCAGCGATGCTTATTATGAAGTGAAGCATCTGCGCTCACTTTTCAGCACCATGAAAAGGGAAGGATGGACACCCGCTTTTATCGGGGCAAAGATTGATGAGTATCTGGCAGACATTCCAACCCGGGATAAGTTCATTTACAAAATAAACGGAAAGGGTCATAAGAAGGGCGATTTAAAACAAGGTGACCTGGATGAAGAATTAAGGCAAATGAACAAACTACGTGCGGCCGCAAATGAGTTTGAACCTTTCCAGCAACGGATGCGCGATAATAGCCGCTACGATTTTGACGATATGATCAACTGGGTTATTAAAGCCTTTTCTGAAAATGAGATCATGCTGCGTCGTTACCAGGAAAAATATCTATATATCCTCGTAGACGAATACCAGGATACCAGCGGAACCCAAAACAAGCTGGTTGAATTGCTGATCAATTTCTGGGATAAACCTAATGTGTTTGTAGTAGGCGATGATGATCAGAGTATCTATCGTTTTCAGGGTGCGAGTATGGATAATATGCTTGATTTTGAAAAAAAATATAAAAAGGACCTGCTCACCGTTGTACTCACTGGCAATTACCGGTCCACCCAGCCTATACTGGATGTTTCGAAAACCCTGATAGACCGGAACTCGGAGCGTCTCATCAATAAAATGGAAGGACTGAGTAAGAACCTCCTTTCTTCAAATGACCGCGTCCGGCATCTCAGCCTTCCTCCCATAATACGGGAATATGAAACAGAACGCACTGAAATGATAGATATCGTTACGCAGGTGGATCAATTAATCTCCGGAGGCGTTTTACCGGGCAGGATTGCCATTATTTATAAAGAAAATAAATATGGGGAAGAATTGCTCTCATATTTCAAACTTAAGAAACTACCGGTCTACAGTAAACGAAGTGCCAACCTCCTGAAAGATCCCCTAATCAATAAGATCTTACTACTGGTCTCTTACCTGGCTACAGAACATGAGATTGCTTTTAGCGGAGACGAAATGCTCTTTGAAATTCTGCATGCTGAATGGTTCCATATACCCGCAATCGAAATTGCAAATCTCACATCGGAAGTTGCACAAAAACAATATACTCCTCAAAAAATTTCTTTACGGAAATGGCTTAACGATAAAGGCAATCAGCCACCCCCTGATCTTTTTTCCCAACCCATGAGTACCCCACTCGTGTCTGCAGGCTTACTGCTCGAATCCCTGATCAGCAAGGTTTCCAACGCAACCCTGCAATCTTTGTTTGAATGTATTTTCCGGGAAACGGGCATCCTGAATGAAATAATGAATAGTCCTGAAAAACTGGAGAAGCTGAATGTTCTTACTGCTTTTTTCGATTTCATAAAGGACGAGACGCGAAGAAATCCTTCCATGAACCTGAGGCAGCTCGTAACCCATCTCGAACTGATGGATAGTGAAGATATACCTCTACCGCTTATAGAAGTGACCGGCCGCGCGGATTCTGTTAATCTGCTTACAGTCCATGGTTCCAAAGGGCTGGAATTTGAATACGTATTCATTGCCGGTTCCAATGCTCACTATTGGGAAAAGAAGAAAAAGCCGCCCAGCGCTTTTCATTATCCCGATACCCTTTTCCTTACCCGTGAAAATGAAAAAGAAAACGAAGAGCTCAGAAGACTTTTTTACGTTGCGCTTACCCGTGCGGAAGTCCATCTTTTCATTTCTTACAGTAGGTTCCACAAAGACGGGAAAGATGCCGAGGCTTCTGTTTTTATTGAAGAGATCCGGGCCGGGTTTGATCTCGAGGTAGAAAAACCGGTATTATCCAAACAGGCCATGAGCGACTTCCAGGTGCTCTTGCTACAGGGTGAACGCGCGCCTGAAATCGAAAGGATCGAATTCGATTTCGTGAACCGTTTACTGGAAAATTTCCAGATGAACGTGACGGCACTCAATAATTTTCTTCATTGTCCGCTGGAATTCTATTACAAGAACCTGCTCAGAATTCCTTCTCCTAAAAATGAAAACACCGAATTTGGATCGGCCGTACATCATGCACTCGAGGCTTTGTTCCGGAACATGCAGGAAAATAAGGACAGGTTTGCCGCAATTCCCTTCTTCTTATCATCGTTCGATTCATATATGAACCGGCATCGTGAAAGCTTCACCTCAGCCCAGTTTGCGCGCCGGATGGAGTACGGTCATATGGTGTTGCCCGAATATTATAATAAATATGTCCATTCCTGGAACAAGATCGTGAGCATCGAAAGATCGGTGCGCAATGTAGCTGTCCAGGGCGTTCCCCTCAAAGGCAAACTCGATAAACTGGAATTTGAAGGAAAGCTGGTGAATGTTGTGGATTATAAAACCGGCAATCCGGAAAAAGGCAAATCAAAATTGGCGGGACCCTCAGATAAAGTTCCTAATGGAGGTGATTACTCGCGTCAGGCAGTATTATATAAACTGCTGATGGATAAGCAGGCGCAGAGCGACTGGCAGGTGGTGAGCACGGAGTTTGATTTCATTGAGCCTGACAATAAAAAAAATTTCCGAAAGGAAAAACTCTTTATCAGTGCCGAGGATACGGCCATCGTTACCCGTCAAATCACGGATACCTGGGAAAGGATCAGAAACCATGATTTTTATACCGGCTGCGGCAAGGAAGATTGCCACTGGTGCAACTTTGTAAAGACCAACCAGTTGGACATTGCCGCATACGCAGAAGAAGAGGAAGAACACAGCTCCTTATAAAATCATAAATCTGTTTAAATCCCATTGCTCTCAACTAAGTTTGCAGGCGATTCTTTTTATGAAGACCTTTCTTTCCTTGCTCCTTATAGGGATCATTTTGCTGCGGTTCTCCGGATTGACCGGCTGCGCAAACATCATTCCTCCAACTGGCGGCCCAAAAGATACGATTCCGCCCGTACTCGTTGGCTCGATCCCCACTGAGCATTCACTTCATTTCTCCGCAAAAAAAATTGTGCTCACTTTCGATGAATACATTGATCTCAGAGATGTACGCCAAAATCTGATCGTATCCCCCGTTCCGAAAATTCAGCCGAATGTGGAGTACAAACTGAAAACCATTACCATCCTTCTAAAAGATACTCTTCGTCCCAACACGACCTATGCCCTTAACTTCGGAAAGGCTGTAGTTGATAATCATGAAGGGAATATACTGAAAAACTTTACCTATGTTTTTTCTACGGGCGATTACATCGATTCCATAAAATATAGCGGAAATGTGGTCATGGCAAATACGGGCAAACCGGATAGCACGCTCATTGTGATGTTACATGATAAACTGGATGATTCCGCTGTAGCAAAACAAAGACCCCGCTATATTACGCGCCTGGACAGTTCCGGAAATTATTCTTTCTCAAATCTCAAACCCGGCACCTATGCTTTGTATGCCATGAGTGATGAATCCGGAAGTCATACCTATACCTCCAAGGCCCAGACTTTTGCATTTGCCGACAGTCCCGTAGTGATAAATGCAAATGGAACGGCACCTGAGTTATATGCTTACGCTGATACCAGCGGGCAGAAACCAGTTAAGAAAGCGCCTCAGAAAACAACGCCTCCAAAACCTAAAAAAGAAGACAAAGAAAAGCCCAAACATCTTTCCGTGTCCGGAAATATCCCCGGTGGTTTGCTCGACCTGCACAATCAGTTTGAATTCAATTTCCAGGTTCCCATAAAGAGTTTTGATTCCACCAAAGTCCGATTCACTACAGACAGTTTTGTCAATATAACCGGATACCATTTTGTAAAGGACAGTCTTAATAAAAAAGTTACACTGTTTTACAATTGGACACCCTATACCAATTACCGTCTCATCATCAACAAGGATTTTGCAGAAGATACCCTGGGTGAAAAGCTGCTCAAAACCGATACGATCTCCTTTGCCACGAGAAAAGAATCCGATTATGGCACACTGCTACTTCGGTTCAGGAACCTGGATCTCAGCCGCCATCCGGTGCTTCAGTTTGTCCAGGCCGGCAAAGTGGTCCTTACCAAAGGTTTTGGAAGATCGGTTCGTTACTATAATAAACTTTTTGATCCCGGCGAATATGAACTCCGCATTCTTTATGATGATAACCAGAACGGCGTCTGGGATCCGGGAGATTTCTTTGCCCACCGGCAACCGGAGAAGGTCCAGCCTATCCGGCGCAAACTCAATGTGAAGGCCAGCTGGGACAATGAAGTGGATATTACTTTGTAATTTTGCGCAATGCAATTTTCTTCAGCTCTGTTAGAAACGGCGGTAAATGAATTTGCCAAACTGCCTGGCATCGGCAGGAAGACCGCCCTCCGGCTGGTACTGCATTTACTGAGGCAGGATCCCGCTGCTGCGCAGGGTTTTGGCGAAACCATTATGAAAATGCGCCAGGAGATCCGTTTTTGCCAGCGCTGCCACAATGTGGCGGATGCGGATATCTGCTCCATCTGCGCCAATTCGATGCGCAGGCAGGATATGATCTGTGTGGTCGAAACCATCCGGGATGTCATTGCCATCGAAACAACACAACAGTTCAGCGGCACCTATCATGTACTCGGCGGCGTTATCTCTCCGCTCGACGGCATAGGGCCGGACCAGCTTTTTATCGACTCCCTGATTGACCGGATTCAAAAAGAAGGCGTTACCGAAATTATTTTTGCGCTTAATCCAAATATCCAGGGGGATACGACCATCTATTACATCCAGAAAAAACTTGCTTCCTTTCAGGTGAAAGTCACCACAATTGCCAGGGGTATTTCCTTTGGCGGAGAGTTGGAATATGCGGATGAGATGACCCTGGGCAGGTCCATCAGCAACCGCCTCCCGGTTGAAAATTATGTATCCCACAGGTAAAACGAATGGAGGCTGTGCACGTAAGAGTTTTGATATTTACGCGTTTATGATGTAATTTTGCAGCTCAACAGGCAGATTTGTTTATTGTTCGGCCTGATGCCTTTAGAGGATTAACTGAACTAATAAACGCCGGGAAAGTCCTCATTTTACTTTACCTAACGTTTACAGTCCTCCTCTTCAGCCGTCTGGCACAATCAGCGCTCCGCCTTTCATCTCTTAGAATTTTACATTATGGCAAACATTAAATCCGCGTTGGATCGGCGCATTCTCATCATTGACGGAGCAATGGGAACCATGATCCAGCGTCATAATCTCGATGAAGCGGGTTATCGCGGGGATCGGTTTAAAGACTGGCCATCCGACCTGAAAGGTAATAACGACCTGCTGTCCCTGACGCGGCCGGATATTATTAAAGAAATCCATAAACAATACCTGGAAGCCGGAGCGGATATTATTGAAACCAACACTTTCAGCAGCACGGCCATTGCACAAGCAGACTACAATATGCAATCACTGGCCTACGAATTAAATGTGGCTTCCGCAAAAATCGCCAGGGAAGCCATCAAGGAGTATTCGGTCAACCGTCAACCGTCAACCGTCAACGAAATATACATCGCCGGCGCCATCGGTCCGATGAACAAAACACTATCCTTGTCGCCCGACGTAAACAACCCGGGATTCCGTTCCGTCAGTTTCGACGAGGTTTCTGAGGCTTACTATGAACAGGTGAAAGGTTTGGTGGAAGGCGGCGTGGACCTTCTTTTAATTGAAACCATATTTGATACACTAAACGCGAAAGCAGCCATCTTCGCCATCAAGAAATATTTTCGCGATACAAAAAAATCAGAACTGCCGGTGATGATCAGCGGCACCATTACCGATGCAAGCGGCAGAACCCTAAGCGGTCAGACACTGGAAGCTTTTTATACTTCCATTGCACATGCAAAACCCCTGAGTGTGGGCCTGAATTGCGCGCTGGGTGCGGCCGAAATGCGGCCGCATATTGAAGAGTTGTCCGGCTTGGCCACCTGCTATACATCAGCCTATCCCAATGCCGGGCTTCCCAACTCCATGGGAGCCTATGAAGAGGAGCCGGAGGAAACCGCACACTTTCTGGAAGAATGGGCAAAGGAAGGATTTGTAAATATTGTCGGTGGTTGCTGCGGAACCACGCCCGAACATATCAGGCACATTGCAGAGAAAGTAAAAAAATTCGTGCCCAGGAAATTGCCCGTGACCGAAGCAGTTGCCTAAATATTTCATCATGAGCGAAAAAAATATAATTCAACCATATCTCCGGTTGGCCGGACTGGAACCGCTTGTGGTGCGACCGGAATCAAATTTTGTGAATATCGGCGAACGCACCAATATCACCGGTTCCAAAAAATTTGCGCGGCTTGTCCGGGAGAATAAATATGAAGAAGCGCTGAGTGTTGCCCGACAGCAGGTGGAAAACGGTGCGCAGATCCTGGATGTAAATATGGATGATGCACTGCTGGATGGAGAGAAAGCCATGACCACTTTTCTCAACCTGATCCAAAGCGAACCGGATATCGCGAAGATCCCGATCATGATTGACTCATCCAAATTCAAGATCATTGAAGCGGGGCTTAAATGTGTACAGGGAAAATGCATCGTCAATTCCATCTCCATGAAAGAAGGAGAGGAAAAGTTCATTGAACAGGCCATCATCTGCAGAAGTTTCGGGGCAGCCGTTGTCGTGATGGCATTTGATGAAAAGGGGCAGGCGGATACACGGAAGAGAAAAATAGAAATCTCTGACCGCGCTTATGAAATACTCACCAAACAACTGGATTTCGATCCTCAGGATATTATTTTCGATCTCAACATATTCGCAATTGCCACTGGTCTCGAAGAACACAATAATTACGCCGTTGATTTTATCGAGGCTTCCAAAGAAGTAAAAAAAAGACATCCGCTGGTTAAACTCAGCGGCGGTGTCAGCAACCTGTCATTCTCATTCCGCGGAAATGAAGTAGTGCGTGAAGCCATGCACAGCGTATTCCTTTATTATGCCATCCGGGCCGGGTTGGATATGGGTATTGTAAATGCGGGCCAGCTTGTCATTTATGATGAAATTGAACCCGGGCTCAGGAATCTTTGCGAAGAAGTTATTCTCAACCGGAACAACGATAATAATGAAGCCACAGAAAAACTCCTTGCCTATGCTGAAACGGTAGAGAGAAAGGGCAAGGAAGAAAAGAAAGATGAAAGCTGGCGGAAAACATCTGTGGAAGAAAGATTGAAGCATGCGCTGGTCAACGGCATCACGGATTATATAGAAGCAGATACGGAAGAAGCACGACTGATTTATCCAAAGCCGCTGGATGTGATAGAAGGACCCCTTATGGCAGGAATGAATGTGGTGGGCGATCTGTTCGGGAGCGGAAAAATGTTTCTTCCCCAGGTAGTAAAAAGCGCCCGCGTCATGAAGAAATCAGTAGCGGTGCTCACGCCTTTTATTGAACAGGAAAAACTGGACAAATTCAATCTCCGGCAAGCGGCAAATACAACGGGAGAAGCTGAAGAACAAAAAGGCCCGGCTAAAATATTGCTTGCAACGGTAAAAGGGGACGTGCATGATATTGGAAAAAATATCGTGGGCGTGGTGCTTGGATGCAATGGTTATGATATCATAGAATACGGCGTAATGGTGTCTGCAGACAGGATCCTGGAAACAGCAATAAAAGAAAAAGTGGACATCCTGGGATTGAGCGGATTGATCACACCTTCTCTCGATGAAATGGTGCATGTGGCTAAAGAAATGAAAAGACGAAATCTTGAATTACCACTCATGATCGGTGGCGCAACCACTTCACGGTT
>PLEB01000431.1 GCA_003136915.1 Chitinophagaceae bacterium | reverse complement strand
TAAGATCCTGCCTGCCGGGAATTTTATTTGCTTTCCGCAATTAAGAAAATAACTGCCCTTCCCGGAACGAAAATCGCATTGCCACCGCCTTCCTGGTTAAATTATAATCGTTTCCAATTTGATTGTATAAACAGCCTAGGCTTCCAGCAGTTCACGCAACTTTGCTTCAGTTTTGAGCGCGCCTGGGAGTATTTCATTCTCCAAACGCATATTCATCGGAATTGCAGGCACATTCAGCGCGCCCAATACCTCCACGGCACAATCAAGCCATTGAAAGCAAGCCCTTGAAATCCTGAATGCCAGAGCCTCAGCAAAGGAATTATTTTGAGCTTCTTCCGTGAGCACGAGACATCTTCCATGCTTCTTTACGGTTTCAAATATCAAATCTTCGTCCAGCGGAAATAAACTGCGCAGGTCAATGATTTCTATTCGGCCGTTAAGATTTTTCGAAGCTGCCATGGCCCAGTATACGCCCATTCCATAAGTGATTACGCAGCAGGTATTTTCCTTTTCAGTATCAGCATCAGATAAAGCGAGTGCCACCCTTGCCTTACCCAGCGGAATGATATAATCCCTGGAAGGTTCCGTCGTCCGCGCTTCTTCCGTTCCAGCCACCTTGCTCCAATATAGTCCTTTGTGCTCGAGCATCAATACGGGGTTAGGATCCAGGAAAGCCGCTTTCATCAGGCCTTTCATATCCGCTGCATTCGACGGGTAAACAATCTTTATCCCCTTTACAGACAACAGGGTTGTTTCCATGCTCGCGCTGTGATAAGGTCCCCCGCCCTGGTATGCTCCTACGGGAATGCGGATCAGCGCCTGTACCGGAAATTTCCCGCAGCTGAGGTAAGATGATTTGGCAACTTCGGTAACCAGTTGATTAAACCCGGGATATATATAATCACCGAATTGTATTTCCACAATAGGTTTCAATCCCGTTGCACTCATACCCACTGTTGATCCGATCAGATACGCTTCCTGAATCGCCGTATTGAAAACACGCTGATCGCCGAATTGCGCGGCTAGCGTGGCGGTTTCACGAAATACGCCGCCAAGTCTTCTGCCCACATCCTGCCCGTATAAAACGGCTTCCGGATATTCTTCGAGAATTTCCCTCAACGCATACAGCACTGCATCCACCATCATTATTTTCCTGGCTCCTCCGGGCGATCTTTCGCCGCGTTCTTCCGTTACGGACGCAGGAACAAAAATATGTTCTGCAGCCGTGTGAATATCCGGTTCAGGAGAAGCCACCGCTTTCTCAAATTCCGCTTTCACCAGTTCGCCGGCTTCCCGCTCCATTTCCTTTAATTGCCCATCACTGAATCCTTGCTGGAATAACTGTCTCTTTAACACTTTTAACGGATCCAATGCGCGGTGAACAGAGAGGTCTTCCTCACTGCGATAGCTTTCCATGCGCACACCGCTGGTATGATGGCTCAGCAAAGGAACGCTGGCATGAACCAGGTAAGGGCGTCTGCTTTTTCTAACATCATCGAACACCAATTGCATACACTGGAATGACTGTTCAAAATCCGCCCCGTCGATCTTAATTCTTTCCATACCCGCAAAACCTCCGGCATAGCTGAATGCATCCATGGTGCGCGCTTCTTCGGCAGTAACGCTGATTCCCCAGCCATTGTCCTGAACGAGATAAATAATTGGAAGCTTTTTTAATACGGCAAATTGAAATGCCTCGCTTACTTCTCCTTCTGTAAGGCTTGCATCGCCTAATGAGCAAAGTACAACAGCTCCCGGCTCTGCCATACCGGCTAGTTCCCGGAATGCAATTCCCTGAGCGATACCGGTTGCGGGAATGGCCTGCATGCCTGTAGCGCTGCTTTGGTGGATTATGGTGGGTTTGCCGGCACCCCGGTAATTGGGATGCGAATAATATGCTTTACCTCCGGAAAAAATATCGTTTCCCCTGGCGAGTAGTTGTTCCATCAATTCAAAGGGCGAAAATCCAAGGCCGAGTAAAAGACTGTCATCGCGGTAATACGGACTTACATAATCCGCAGGCCCTAGTTGAAATGCTGTCGCCAGCTGAATGGATTCATGGCCTGATGAAACTGAATGAACGTATTTACAGATGGAACGGTTATTTTCATAAGTGGCAGCCATCGCCCGGGCAATGCACATGTACTGGTACGCTTTGAGAAGAATTCCGGGATCGGTCATGCCATGGAGATTCTTAAATTGAAAACCCTTGAGGAGAAAAGAGGTTCTTCCTTTAACAGGAATTATTTTATCTCGAGAGCCAGCAGGCTTTCATCCTCTATGAAAGCTTCCAGCTCATCTCCAACTACGCATTCGCCAACACCAGCCGGAGTGCCGGTATAGATGAGATCACCAATATTGATGGAAAAGAAAGTAGAAATATAAGCGACAATTTTATCAAAATTGTTCAGCATAAGGCTTGAATTACCCTGCTGAACAAGCTCTTTATTTTTGTACAGGCAGAAATTGATCTCTTTCTTATTTTTTACGTTCTGAAATGGTATCCATTTACCCACTGCAGCGGAATTGTCCCATGCCTTGGCTTTTTCCCAGGGAAGCCCCTTTTCTTTCAATTCATTCTGAATATCCCTTGCCGTAAAATCTATGCCTGCGCTGATGGCGTCATAATACTTGGAAGAAAAGCGCTCCTGGATATACTTACCGTTTTTTGAAATACGCAATACCAGCTCACATTCATAGTGCAGCTCATTTGTAAATTCGGGATAATAAAAGGGAGTGTGAGCCTGAAGCAGGGCGCTCTTGGGTTTCATGAAGATTATAGGCTCCTCAGGCACCTCATTATTTAATTCAGCAGCATGTGCAACGTAGTTCCGGCCAACGCAGAATATTTTCATATTCAAATAGGGTTTTAGATAGAAGGTATTAACTCAGTTCTGTATGCCTGGAAAGGCATGAAATAGTATCATAGGAGATTGAATATGAACATCCGCAGCATGAACTGCGGATTTGACCGCTAAAATAATGATTCCCAATTACAAATCATAGCGTTATCTCCATTTTGTTGTAATCATTCATGGTCCTTTCCAAGCCGGCAAAAACGAAACTTTCAATCATTTGTATGGCTTTTTCATTCTTTGCTTTAACCATGGGCAATTCTTCAGGTTTCCATTTTCCCAATACATATTCCACCTGCATGCCCTTCGGAAAATCGTTTCCGATCCCATACCGCAGCCGGGCATACTGGTCTGTTTGCAATTCATCGTACATGCTTTTCAGTCCATTGTGTCCGGCATCGCTACCGGAGGCCCTTAGCCGTAGCCGGGATAATGGCAGGGCAATATCATCCGTTACCACCAATAACCGGTCCAATGGAATTTTTTTGCGATCCAGCCAATACTTCACAGCCTTGCCGCTTAAATTCATGTACGTAGAAGGCAGAATGCAGGTTAGCGGCTTGCCTTTGAATTTGATTTCCGCCAAAGCTGCCAGCCGCTCAATGGAAAATGAACCCTGGTGTTTTGCCACCAGTGCAGCCACCACATCGAATCCGATATTGTGGCGGGTGCCTTCATATTCGGACCCTATATTACCCAGTCCGGCAATCAGGAACGATGACATATACCAAATGTAATGGAATTCATGAAAGTGAAACAACAAGCAGTATCTGAAATGAAGAAGGGCTGTTTCAAACTGGTTTTGAAACAGCCCTTCGCTATAAAGAGGTTTTATTTCTTCTTCTCGCCAGGTGCAGCTTTCGCCGGAGTCGCAGGTGCGGCGCCCGCAGCCGCAGGTGCAGAGCCGGCGGCAGTTGCCGGGGCAGCAGCTCCGGGAACAGCAGGAGTTGCGGTTTCTTCCTGTTTCAATACCCGCGTAAGCACCACAGATGCTACCGGTATTCGCGGAGAATTCAAGATCTCATAGTTTTCTGTTTTTACATCTTCCACACGCACGTTTCCGTTAAGTTCAAGATTTGTAAGATCCACTTCAATGTTTTCACGGAGATCTTTCGGATAAGCTTTTATCCTCAGCGCTTTCATTTTGGTGATCAGCTTGCCGCCATCCTTTACTCCAATGGGCGCTCCGGTGAACTTTAATGGAATGGTCGCCGTAACCTTTTTACCTTCTACCAGTTCCAGGAAATCCACATGATTCAATGCATCGGTCACCTTATTAAACTGAATTTCTTTTAAGATGCAGCGATAGCTTTTCCCGTCCAGTTTGATTTCTGCAAGCTGAAAATTGGGTGTATATACAAGGTTCTTAAAAGCCGTGACAGGCGCTGAAAAATTCAGTTCGCTTGCACCCCCGTAAATTACACCGGGCACTTTTCCCTCAGAGCGGAGTTGGCGGGTGGCTTGTTTGCCCAGTCCGGTCCTGAGTTGTCCTTCGATTGTAATTGTTTGCATTTTATATTTGATTTATTCAATGAGCCTTATTTGTTCCTGAGTTGCGAGTGGATGAATAATCCGGTAATACTTCTGTTTTCAAATGCATTCCGGATCGCCACTGCGAATAATTCCGCNNGGATGCGTACACAAGGCACGCACACTCCTCGCTCCTTTTTCCTTCAACAGTCCTGCCGCTTTAGCAAGGGTGCCTCCCGTATCACAGATATCATCGATCAGCACGACATCACGGTCCGTTACTTCTCCGATCACCACCATACTGGCAATTTCATTTGCACGCTTGCGGTGCTTATCGCAAATCACCATTTCCGCATTGAAATAGGACGCAATTTCCCGGATCCGGTTGGCGCTTCCCACATCAGGGGCGGCAAAGGTAAGGTTTTCGAGTTTAAGATTTTCTATGTAAGGGATGAAAATGGCGGAACTGTCCAGGTGATCCACTGGGATATCAAAGTAACCCTGTATTTGCGGAGCATGCAGATCCATCGTGATCACCCTGTCCGCTCCGGCAGCAACTAACATATTGGCAACCAGCTTGGAGCCAATGGCAACACGGGGCTTGTCCTTACGGTCCTGGCGGGCATAGCCATAATAGGGTATCACCGGCACCACCTTATAAGCCGAGGC